>NZ_JBEXRZ010000017.1:0-61312 GCF_040613325.1 Streptomyces sp. NPDC006283
GTGTCGGAAGGGCCGGCCCCTGCGGGCGAGCTCCAGGTGAGGGTGCAGGCCAGCCCGGCGGCGAGAGTCCAGATCCAGCCGCGGCGGCGTATGCCGCCGACGCGGTACGGCGCGAGCGGTGTGCCGCCGCGGCCGTACCGCACGCCCCCCGTGCCCGGTCATCCGCCTACGCGTCCTTGAGTTCCTGGCGCTGGCGGCCCAGTCCCTCGATCTCGAGCTCGACCACGTCACCGCCGCGCAGGTACGGCTTCGGCTCGGGCTGCCCGAGCGCCACGCCCGCCGGCGTACCGGTGTTGATGACGTCGCCCGGGTACAGCGTCATGAACTGGCTGACGTACCGGACGACCTCGGCGACCGGGAAGATCTGGTCGGCGGTGGTGCCGTTCTGCTTCAACTCGCCGTTGACCCAGAGCTTCAGGCCCAGGGCCTGCGGGTCCGGCACCTCGTCGGCGGTGACGAGCCACGGACCGAGCGGGTTGAAGGTCTCGCAGTTCTTGCCCTTGTCCCAGGTACCGCCGCGCTCGATCTGGAACTCGCGCTCGGAGACGTCGTGGGCGACCGCGTACCCGGCGACGTACGCCAGCGGGTCCTCGTCCGACTCGATGTAGCGGGCCGTACCTCCGATGATCACCGCGAGCTCGACCTCCCAGTCGGTCTTGCGGCTGCCGCGTGGCACGAGCACCGTGTCGTCCGGCCCCACCACCGTGTCGGCGGCCTTGAGGAAGACGACGGGCTCCGCGGGGGCGGCGGCGCCGGTCTCCGCCGCGTGGTCGTGGTAGTTCAGCCCGATGCACACCACTTTGCCGATCCGGCCCAGCGGCGGACCGACGCGGAGCCCGTCGGCGTCCAGAACGGGCAGGTCACCGGCCTCGGCCGCATTCCTGATCCGGTAGAGGGCGGCGGCGTCGGAGAGCAGCTCTCCGTCGATGTCCGTGACGAGACCGGACAGGTCGCGCAGGGTTGTCCCGTCCTGGTCGAGCAGCGCGGGGCGCTCGGCGCCTGCCGTGCCGACACGCAGCAGCTTCATGGTCTGTCTCCCCTGGTCGAGTGCGAGCCCGCCCGACAGGTGCGGCCATCGGAGGATCGGAGGATTGGCTGATCCTCCAAGATGTCCGACCACTCGGCAAGACCCTGTTCACAAGCTGGACCTTTACGCCTCGGTAGCCACTGCCGGTGCCGCACGAACCGACCGGTGGCGGCCCGGTTAAGGTCGCTGTCATGTCCGTCGCACGCTCCGTCGCCCTCTTCCTGGTCGCCGCGCTGCTCGAGATCGGCGGGGCCTGGCTCGTCTGGCGGGCCTGCGCGAGCACAGAGGCTGGCTCTGGATCGGCGGCGGCGTCATCGCCCTCGGCCTGTACGGCGTCGTCGCCACCTTCCAGAGCGACGCCGACTTCGGTCGCATCCTGGCCGCGTACGGCGGGGTCTTCGTCGCGGGGTCCATCGCCTGGGGCATGATCGCCGACGGCTACCGGCCCGACCGCTACGACATCGCCGGCGCCCTGATCTGCCTCGCCGGGATGGCCGTCATCATGTACGCGCCCCGCGCCCGCTGACCTCCCCGTAACGACGTGCCGCAGCTGCGTCCGCGCCGGGACCGAGAGCTGCGCCTGGGCCGGGACCGCGTCAGAGCTGGGCCAAGGGGGCCGGGACGTCCCGGTAGAGGAACACCCGCTCGACCGCTGTCCAGGTCGTGGACGTGACGACGTACAGCGCGGCGGCCAGCGGCACGACGGCGACCGTGGCGAGTGTGGCGAACGACAGCAGCGGCATGATCTTGGTCATCGCGCCCATCGCCCCCATGCCGGGCAGCTGCTCCCCGCCGGCGCCGGCCGCGGGCACGGGAGCCGCCGACATCTGCTGCTTGGTACGCCGGTAGTTGAAGGTCGCGACGGCGGCGACGATCGCGAAGAGGACGACGTACACAAGGCCCGCGCCGCCGAACACCCCGCCGTCCGCGAGCGCGTCGTGCCACCGGTCTCCGAGGGGCGCGTCGAAGAGCGCGTGGCCGAGCAGCCCGTTGGGCTCGTCGCCGATCTCCGCGCTCGAGAACAGGTGGTACATCAGGAAGAACGCCGGCAACTGGAGCAGGCTCGGCAGGCAGCCGGACAGCGGCGACACCTTCTCCTTCGCGTACAGATCCATCGTCGCCTTCTGCAGCCGCTCCGGGTTCTTCCCGTGCTTGGTGCGCAGCTCGGCGAGCTGCGGCGCGAGCCGGGTGCGGGCCTTCTGCCCGCGGGCCGCGGCGCGGGACAGGGGATGGACCGCGAGCCGCACGAGCGCGGTGAAGACGACGATCGCCGCGGCGGTGGCGGACGCGGCGAACAGGGGCTGGAGGAGGTCGGCGAGCTGCTCGACCAGGGTGGCGAAAACGGACATGGGTGAGCCCTCCGGGGGTCTCGTCGTGCCGGGAACGAGGACATGGCGGCATGACGACCCACGAGGGGACCGATGTGGCGAATTCGGTGCTGCCTACAGGGCCGTCAGGACGAGACGGCCGGGCGCTCGGGGGCGCCTGCGCCCGCGCGCGTCGGGATCACGTTGTGGCAGGAAGGCGGTGCGCCGCTCCCGGTCGCGCAGGGCGGTCCGTATGCGCGTGCGCGGCACGGCGGGCGCGCAACGCGCGCCGATGACAGCGCAGACGACGAGGGCGGAGCCGGCGGCCGCGGTGGCGGTCGCGGCGAGCGCGAGGGCGGCCGAGATGCTGCTGCCGTCGACGAGGAGGACCTCGAGGAGAAGGAGGAACAGCAGGGCCGCGAGCCGGAACAGCCGCACCGTACGACCGGCCATGCACCCCTCCCCCGCAGTGATGTGTTCGCGCTTCCGTCCCTATATACGTCCGGCCGTCGCGCTCGGTTCCCGAACGCGTGAACGCACCGCGCATTCCCGTATCTGAACCGATGACGTTTACACGCATTCCGACACTTGATTACGCAGAATCACGTTGCCATCACGTTAATCGTGCATGTCTTGACGCTTCTTTCGTCACAGAGTTGCCTTTGGGCCACCTCGGCCGCAAATGTGCGGCCTGTCAGGGAGGTCGAGTACAACTGATGAACGCACATCTGCGTCGTGCGGCTGGTGCAGCCGCCGCCACCGTGCTGGCGGCGTCGCTCTCGGGCTGCGGCGGCTCCGACGAACCGGGCGTGAGACTGAGCGACGACATCGTCGTGGGTCTGCTCCTGCCCGAGAACCAGGCCGCCCGCTACGAGAAGTTCGACAAACCGGTCATCGAGGAGCGGATAGCACGGCTCACCAACAGCAAGGGCAAGGTCCTCTACGCCAACGCGAAGTCGGACGCCGGTCTGCAGACGCAGCAGCTCGAGAACATGATCAAAGACAAGGTCGACGTGCTGATCGTCGACGCCGTGGACGCCAAATCGATCGCCGGCGCGATCGAGAAGGCCGACGAGGCCGGCATCCCGGTCGTCGCCTTCGACCGTCTCGCCGAGGGCCCCATCGACGCCTACGTCTCCTTCGACAACGAACAGGTCGGCCACGTCCAGGGCAAGGCCCTGCTGAAAGCCCTCGGAGACGACGCGAAGACCGGCGAGGTCGTGATGGTGCACGGCGCCGTCACGGACCCGAACGCGGCGATGTTCAAGAAGGGCGCCCACACCGAGCTGGACGGCAAGGTCAACATCGGCCAGGAGTACGACACCAAGGACTGGAAGCCGGAGAACGCCAAGGCGCACATGCGACGCGCGATCACGTCCCTCGGCGCGGAGAACATCGCGGGCGTCTACTCCGCCAACGACGGCATGGCCGGCGGCATCATCGCCGCGCTCAAGGCGTCCGGTCTCTCCGAACTCCCGCCGGTCACCGGCCAGGACGCCGAACTCGCCGCCGTGCAGCGCATCGTCGCCGGTGATCAGTACATGACGGTCTACAAGCAGTACGCCCCCGAGGCCGCATCCGCCGCCGAGATGGCCATTCTGCTGGCCCGGCACATGTCCCTCGGCGCGGCAGCCCACACGGACATCGACACCTCGACCGCCAAGTCCGTTCCCACCGTGCTCATCCCCGTCATCGCGGTGACGAAGGACAACATCAAGGAAACGATCGTCCAGGACGGCCTCTACACGTTGAAGGAGATCTGCGCCCCCGCCATCGAGGCCGACTGCGAGGAGCTGGGCCTGACGTAGGGTCTCTCGCGTGGATCAGCCGGGCTCGGCCTGCACCGCGCCACTCACCGAGGCCGCATCGACGTCAGCTTCCCCCACACCACGAGCCGGTACTTGGAGCTGTACTCGGGCGTGCACGTCGTCATCGTCAGGTAGTGGCCCGCCGCGCTGTAGCCCGCGGCGGGCCGCACCGCGCTGCGCGGAACGGAGTTGATCACCCCGGTGTCCCTGGGTGTCGTCCTTGCCAGCGCCTTGTCGACGGCGTACACGTACACGCCGTCGCGCGTCACGACCTCCACCGTGTCACCCGGCCGGAGCCGGTTGATGTAGCGGAAGGGCTCGCCGTGGGTGTTGCGGTGCCCGGCGACGGCGAAGTTCCCGGCCCGGCCGGGCTGCGCGGTGCCCGGGTAGTGGCCGACGTACCCCTTGTCGAGGACGCCCCGCTTCCCGACCCCCTCGGCCACGGGCGCGACGACCCCCAGCCGGGGTATGCGCAGCACGGCGTACGCCTGGTCCCAGCGCGGCGGCGACGGCTCGCGCGCCCCCTCCCGTACCGGCTCGCCCGCGCGACCGCTCCCCGCCTCCGCTTCCGTCCCGCCCTCCGTCACCGTGTCGTTCTCCGTCGCCGGTTCGGGTGTCGGGTCGGGCGCCCGCCCCCACTCCTGCTCCAGTGCCCGGACCCGCCGCTCGGCTCCCTCCTGGGCCTGCCGGTTGGTCCACCACAGCTGGTGCACGACGAGGAGCAGCACGACGACGCCGCAGGTGACGAGGACCTCCGCCCCCGCCCACAGCCCGCGGGCGAGCCGCACGCGCCCGCGCCGCTGCATCCGCCGCCGCACCCGTATCCGCGCCCGCTCCCGCCGCCATCGCACGGGCGCAGGGTAGGGCGGCGCCCGTCAACTCACCAGCGCCGTGACGTACACGACCCCGTCCCCGCTCAGGCAAGGCCATCGGGTCGTCTGCTGCCCCGCCCCGTACAGCAGTACGGTGTGCTGCATGCGCCCCGACACGCCTGCTGACCACATCGCCGAAGCCGAGCGCCTGCTGCGCACCGCCGACCAGTATCCGCAGGACCAGGAACCGCTGCTCCTCCAGGCGGCGGCCCACCTGGAACTGGCCGGCGAGCGCGGCCGCGCCTCCAGCCTCTACGACCGCCTCCTGGCGTCCGAGAACCCGGAGCACCCGCTGCTCGTCAAGGCGTTCCAGGCAGCCAACCTCTGGGAGTACGGCCACGAAGCCGAGGCCCGCGCCCTGATCAACGGCGTCCAGGCGGCGGCTCCGACGGAGGCCGCCCCCTGGGAGATCATCGCCGAGACGCTGGAGAACCACGACGAGCTCGAGGCCTCCCACGCGTGCTTCTCGACGGCGCTGACGATCCTCCTCTCCGAGGGGGACGAGGAGGTCCCGTACGCGACGCGCTCTCTCCTCTCGGGCCGCCACCGCGTCCGCCGCATGCTGGGCCTGCCCCACGACGAGTGGGACACGACGGCCGACCGCGTCCACGCGGACCACACCCCGGACGTCACCCTCGACGAGCTCCACGACCCGAAGCGCCTGTGGGCGCTGGGCTCCGACAACCCGGCCGAACTGCGGGCCGAGATCGCCCGCCTCCACTCCGAACTGGGCTCCTACCGCTCGGCTCTGTCCCGCCCCTTCCCGGTCGCGGTGCTGCACTGGCCGGAGGCGGAGCTGACCGAACTGCTGGGGGCGTACCCGGTACTCGAGAACGAGTACCCCACCCACGCGGCCCACCTGACGGACATCGAGGCCTCGCTGAGGGACCTGGCGGCGACGGGCACGGAGAACCTGGGCATCGTGACGGCGACGGTCCCCTCCTACGAGGCCTTCGCCGCCTCCGAACAGTCCTCCCCCGCCAACGCGGACCTCCTCCCCCAGTACGCCACGACCCTCGCGGCCCGCGGACGGGCTGCGTCATGGCCACCGGCGAGGGGTGCGGCGTGCTGGTGCGGGTCGGGGAGCGCGTACCGGGGGTGTCACGGGGGGTAGTTGGGTTCGCGGCAGCCCCTCCGGGCCTCCGGCTCCGCGCCAATCCGGTCACCGGTCCCCAAGGTTCGGCCCAGACGCTCCCAGCGGTCCGATTGCACGTCCGAAAGCGCTGCTTCGCCACCCGCCTCAGCCTCTCAGCCTGATCCCACAGCCCTGCCCTCCACCGAGGTCGGGGCTGTCACCTCTGGCGGGAGCAGCCGTGCGATGCACATCCATGGCTACGTCTGGCTGGGCAAGAAGCCGGCCTTCGACAGGGACAGCGACAGGAGACCGGAGAATTTCGGCTTCACGTACTCGGAATTCCGCCGATGCAAACGGCTCACTGGCTCCTGAAACCGCCTCACCTGGCCCGGGGAACCTGCGATCCGGCGAAGCGGCCACTGGCTGGGCAGGCACCTGATCGAGGTCGCGCCGCGGTTCGCTTCGCCCACCGAGCGGGACTCGACGCCGTCTCCCAGCTGGTCGCCTCGTGCGCCGAGCGGCTCCTTGGGGCGGGACGTGTGGCCCTGTTTCGCTGGCTCTGGTGGCGTGCTCGCGCGACGTGCAACCCCCGAATTCGGTTGCCCGGGCAGAGGAGTCACGCGTCGGTGAACCGACTTGAACCGGCTGCCGGCGAAACACGTGCCCACCGTTTTCGGGCGAAGCGCATCGCCCGACCTTATGCGGGGCGCTCTCCGCAACCAGCCGATCGGCGACCCGCCGTGGCTGACGCCCATGCACCAGGACACGTCTACAGTCCGCATCAGACAGGGCCTCACTGTGATCCGGTCAACTTCACAGCAACAACTGGAGTGTTCAGGTCCGAGGCGGAGACACCGCTGACACTTGTGAAGGAGTTGCGATAATGTCGCATTTCACCTGATGATCTGACGGGCCGCTTCCCCCCACGCGGGCCCAGTCCTGCGTGCCGAGGGAAGTAACCAGCCCATGAGCTACGACTCCTCTGCCTCCTGGCAGTACGAAGTTCCGACCACTGGCAGCCGGCATCTGCCCCCGGACGCGGGTTACGCCAAGGCTCTCACCAACCAGGGGTACGGCTTCGAAGTCGCCGTAGCCGACCTGGTCGACAACTCTATCGACGCCGGAGCGGACAAGGTCGTTGTGCACTTCCTGCGCGACACAGAACGCATCCTCAGCCTCCTGATCGTCGACAACGGTCGCGGCATGGACGAGCTGGCACTGGACGCTGCCATGACCGTGGGACATCGCCGCGACTACGATGATCACGCACTCGGCATGTACGGCACTGGCCTGAAGGCTGCCTCCCTCTCGCACGCCGACTCCCTTACCGTCGTCAGCCGCACCAAACGAAGCCGAGCGGCAGGGCGGCAGCTGACCGCAGAGGGCATAGCCGACAACTTCCGCTGCGACACAGTGGACCCTGCATATGCACAGACGCTCATCGACTGCTATGACGGAGTGATCGAGTGGCACGGAGCGGTGGTCCGCTGGGATCTCGTGCGGGCTTTCCGTACGGTCACTCCGGGGCAAAGCGACCAGTTCCTGTCTCGGGCCATCTCCCGGCTCGAGAATCATCTCGGCCTCTATCTGCATCGATTCCTGTCCCAGGGGCTAGCCCTGGACATCGCAGTGTGGGATGTGAGCTCTGGCGAAGGCAGACTAGGAGAAGAGCTGGACCACATCGCAGTGGAGCCCCTCGACCCCTTCGGCTACAAGGTGCCGGGTAGGGCTCAGTACCCCAAGAAGTACACGGCCCCCGTAGAAGGCGTGGGCGACATCCAGCTGACTGCCCACATCTGGCCAGCGAAGTCCCGGCAGGCCGGCTTCCGCCAGATCGGCTCGCTCAATGAACGGCAGGGCTTCTACTTCTACCGGAATGACCGTCTCGTACAGGCCGGCGGCTGGAACAACTTGCGCACCCCCGAAGGACACCACGCACTGGCCCGGATCGAGGTCGACCTCCCGTCTAGCCCTAACGCGGTGTTCAGCCTGGACGTAAAGAAGGAAGGAGTCACAGTCACTCCCGCCTTCACCGCTGGCGTGGAGAAGGCCATCGATGCCGCAGGGCACACGTTCCGTGCCTACCTCGCCGACGCCGAAGCAACATACCGGGACGGGGGCAAGCGTTCGGAAATCATCCGGAAGCAGGTGACCGCACCAGGCAAGGGGATCGACCCCAAGATCAAGCGAGTTATCGCTGAAGAACTGCCGCAGAAGCCTGGCGAGGACCCTATCGCCTTCACCTGGGCGACGCTTCCCGCGGACCGCTTCTTCGAACTCAACCGCGATGCCAACGTCGTGCTCCTGAACAAGTCGTTCCGTGAGGACTTCAACGACGGGAGGCGCGGCGGTGCCAACGATGCGCCCGTTACCAAGACTTTGCTGTACCTCCTTCTGGAGGACTGCTTCGGTCTGGGACGTTGGGAACGCGGCCGTCAGGACCGCGTCGACTACTGGAACACCATCCTGCTCGCCTCAGTGCATTCCCAGCGGGAGCGCCGCGATCGAGGCACGCTCTGACCCAAGCTGCACTCCTACTCTCACCAACTCCAGAGGAAACTTGTGACCGACGAGCTGATCAAGATCCACACGAGCGCACTCTCCGCCATGCAGACTTCTCCCCGAGCCTTCGGCAAGTGGGCGGCGCTTATCGCGGACGAGGACGCACCGGACGCCGATCTGACTGAGGAGACCTTCCGCAAACGGTTGTTGAGGGCTGAGGCGGAGGATGAGCCCTTGAAGGCCCTGTGGAGCAGAATGCTCACGGCCTGGGATTTCGCGGAGGCCCCTGGATGGGCGCCCAAGGCTCCTCCCCGAACGCCAGATAGGCGAAACGCCGTCTACGACCTTCTTCGTTTCGGCGCTGATCTCCGGCAGGCCCTTGATCGGGTTGTCCCGGTCCCCGAGATCAATGCAGCAACGGTCATCACAGCGGAGTTCACCCCTTGGTACAACGCGGAAACCGTCGCCGCACGCAGCTTCTATTGGACGTCATATGAGCGGAAGCTTCGCGACAAGGGCTGGTCGGAAGCCGCAATCGCGAGTCTGAACGAGGCCAGCAGGGCGGTTGTAGAGCGTCTGGCCAACCCGGAGCAGTCCGCCATCCGGCAGACGAAAGGACTGGTAGTTGGGTACGTCCAATCGGGCAAGACAGCGAACTTCACGGGCGTCACAGCCAAGGCGATCGACGCTGGATATCGCCTAGTCATCGTCCTGGCCGGCACCCTGAACATGCTGCGGGCGCAGACGCAGCGACGCCTGGACATGGAACTGATCGGGCAGGAGAACATCCTCCGCGGGGCAAACCCTAACGATCTCGACAGCCTGGTCGGCATCGACTACGTAGGAGATGAGGACACCGACTGGCCACACTTCGTCTGCCATGGAGGCCGGCCTTCCACGCTTGGGTCCTTCGACATCGAACGGCTCACCACCCGCGATAACGACTACAGGAGCCTGGCCCAGGGAATCCGCGCACTGGAATTCGAGAAGCGTGAACCGACCCGCCCGCTCTATGAGCCCGCGAACCTCCACCATGCGGCTGCCCGAGTCATGGTGGTGAAGAAGAACAAGTCGGTCCTCACTAAGCTGGTCAAGGACCTGAAGCAGATACACGGGCTCCTTGGCGAACTGCCGGTCTTGATAATCGATGACGAATCTGATCAGGCTTCCGTAAACACTTCCAACCCAAAGAAATGGGAGCAGGGCCGCACCGAACGCACGGCCATCAACTCCCTGATATCGCAACTCCTGGCACTTCTGCCGCGCGCCCAGTACGTCGGCTACACAGCGACTCCGTTCGCGAATGTATTCGTCGACCCCAGAGACGCAGAGGACATCTTCCCTACAGACTTCCTGATCTCCCTGCCACGCCCCGCGGGCTACATGGGGGTTCAGGACTTCCACGACCTTGACTCCACCGTTCCCTACGAGCAGCGCACACATGCCAACTCGCAGGAAAAGGCTCACGTCCGGGACATAGGCGCAGAAACCGACGACAAACTGCAGGAGGCTATGGACGCCTTCATCCTGTCCGGAGCCATAAAGCTCCATCGCGCCGCTCATGGTGTCGATGACGAGCCGTTCCGTCACCACACAATGCTCGTCCACGAATCCGTCAGAGTCGATGACCACGCGGACCTTGCATTGCGCATCAACACTATGTGGCATGAGGCCGGTTATACATCAAGCACCGGGCATGAGCGCCTTCAGTCGCTGTGGGAGTCAGACTTCGCCCCTGTCTGCGCAGTCCGATCGGGCACACTGCCCGTGCCTTCCTCATACCAGGAACTACGTCCTCATATCAGTCGCGCGCGTCAGCTCATCGGCTCCGGCGGCAATCCCGTAATCATTGTTAACGGCAACTCTGACAGGTACTTTGAGCAGCTCGACTTGGACTTCGACCGGACTCCGCATGTCTGGAAGATCCTCGTGGGCGGTACCAAGCTCTCCCGCGGCTTCACTATCGAGGGCCTCACCACGACGTACTACCGCCGCACGACCCAACAGGCAGACACGCTAATGCAGATGGGCCGCTGGTTCGGTTTCCGCCCGGGCTATCGCGACTTGGTGCGCCTTTACATCGGTCGCGAGGAACCCCTGACAAAGACCCGGACGGTTGATCTCTACGAGGCGTTCGAGGCCATCTGCCAAGATGAGGAAGCATTCCGTGCACAGCTTTCTCAGTACGCTGAGATGATCGACGGCAAGCCCCAGCTCACTCCTGCCCAGGTGCTGCCCTTGGTGTCACAGCACCTGGCACTGGTACGGCCTGCGGCACGCAACAAGATGTACCACTCGGAGCTTGTGGAGATTCGCTCGCCCGGACAGTCGATCGAACCCGCAGCTTATCCACAAGACTCTGCCGCAATTCGACAAAACCTTGAGCACTGGCGCCCCCTGCTAAACCTTTTCAACTCAGAACGAAGAATTGCAAGGCTAAACCCCGACCAGGAAAGTCCGCTTGCACGGAGCTTTGAAGTTTTCGCCTCTAAAGTCAGCCATTCCTCACTGATTTCTGTACTGAGCAGGCTGGAGTGGGAGGGCGACAACCACTTCACACCGCACCTGAACTACCTCCGTCAACTCGATGGCACGCTTGCTAAGGTGGATGACTGGCTCCTGGTGGCCCCTCAGACATCGCCCTCGAGACGCGTCGAAGCCAGAATTCTTGGCTCGGCGCCCGGCTCTCTTGTGCGCCGTTCTCGCCAGTTCGGAAAGGTTTCGTTCTCCCGTATCGCTGGCATGGAACACCGTCGCTGGGCCGAAGATCTCATCAGGCAGGCTGGTTCTGGAGGTACCGCTTCGAACGAAGCGTTCGCCATCGGGCCACGCACTGGCGCAGTTCTGCTATACCCGGTCGTAGAGGCCCGTAGCGATGACGAACTTGGAGCCTCTGCCCTTAACGGCATAGCTGATCCTGCTCGCACAATCATGGCTTTCTGCATAGTGCCGCCAACTGCAGCAAATGACTCCTCGCGCCGCCTGCTGCGATACCGGGCAAGGCTATAGGCCATCCGAGGTCCACAGTCGGCGATTCCCCACAGACAAGGCTACCCCCAATGCTGCCTATAGATATCTCAGCAGCCAACATGATCGCCTCACAAAGGCTCCGGGAGGCCGATCCTGAACTGGCTACCGTTTACACCCGCTTGGAAGAGCTTGACCCAGATGGCCGCCGCTTTTCCACTGTGCTCAGAGATACGATCGACCAGCTACTGAATGGCGAGGCGACCGGGCGATACGACTGGAACACACTCTTCAAAACGGAAAAGACGCATGCTGGAACCCTCGTCGAGATCAACTTGCAGCGGGAGTTCAAATTTAGCGACGGCATCAGCATGGACTACCGGATCGGCGGCATCGAGGTCGACTGCAAGTACTCGCAGCAGTTCGGTGGCTGGATGATCCCTCCTGAAGCCGTTGGCCACCTCTGCTTGCTGGTTTGGGCCGACGATTTCAAGAGTCTGTGGAGCGCCGGCCTCGTACGTGTCAGGCGTGAGTGGCTGAACCAGGGGAATAATCGCGACCTCAAGCTGACACTTAAATCTGAGCACCGAAACAAAATTGCATGGATTCAGTACCAGAGTGCGCTGCCCGAAAACGTTCTGCTTCATAGCTCACATAAGGTCCGCACCGCGATCTTCTCCCATAACTCCGGCCAAGCCAGGGTAAATGAGCTTTTCCAGCAGATCCAGAACCGCCGCATTGGCCGCAATACAGTAAGGACGGTCGCCCAGCAGAAGGACTACATGAAGCGCGTCCGCGGAAACGGTGGCGCCCGCTCTGCACTGCAGAGAAAGGGCCTCATCATCATGGGAGATTATGAGGCACACAGAAGAATCGCCGCCGCGCTCCATCTCCCTGTTCCGGGGGAAGGTGAGTTCGTCAGCACACGGGTGGTACTGGCAGGAGCAGAAACAACACGTCCAGGCATCGAAATCGACGGACAGAATTGGGTCCGTGCCCGAGACGAGGAGCCAGATCGACCGGGACCGACTCTCCCTGCTCCTCGCCGCGGCTGAGGCCGCCGGGGGGCGACTGTCCTCCATGCAGCGGCGGCGCACCGGGTTTTCGCCCGGCCGGTGCGCAGATTATTCTCACCTTGTGGTGAACACACATTGAGTGATGTCGATCCGAACCAGGCCGACGGATGGGTTCCTCCGGCAGGTTCCTGGGCGTCCTCGGCCGCACGTCGCCGCAATATGCAGGCGATCCGCAGCAGAGACACCAGACCGGAGCAGTTGCTTCGCAGCTTGGTGCACGCCGCTGGCTTGCGCTACCGAGTCGCGGCAAGGCCACTACCCGAGCTGCGGCGCACCGCTGACCTCGTTTTCCGGCCCGTCAAGGTCGCGGTGTTCGTTGACGGCTGCTACTGGCACGGATGCCCCAAGCACTACGTGCCGCCCAAGACAAATGAGGGCTACTGGTCAGGCAAGGTCGCGGGCAACATTGCCCGCGACCGTGACACAGACCGCCAGTTGGAAGAAGCCGGCTGGGTAGTGCTGCGCTTCTGGGAGCACGAGTCACCTGAGGAC
This sequence comes from Streptomyces sp. NPDC006283, assembly GCF_040613325.1. Classification (NCBI taxonomy): domain Bacteria; kingdom Bacillati; phylum Actinomycetota; class Actinomycetes; order Kitasatosporales; family Streptomycetaceae; genus Streptomyces; species Streptomyces sp. NPDC006283. The sequence goes on from NZ_JBEXRZ010000017.1 coordinate 13,127, forward strand.
TGCGTCGGCACAATCCTCCGAGTCGTCGTCGATCGTCGGCAAAGCCTGCTGCAACGGAAGATCCGCCGCGACGAGTGAGGGGTCATCTTCCGGCTCAAAATCAGGATTCGGATCCTCACGCAACGGGCCGGTCCGATTAAGCGCCTCCTTGATGCACTTCCCGACAGCAGCAGCGACGGGCGGCGGAAATGCATTTCCTACCTGCCTGTAGCGGGCGGTCTTACCACCCCCGGTGAACTGCCATTCTTCAGGGAATCCCTGGATAAGCGCCGCCTGCCCGACAGTCAGCTTGGGACCTCTTTCCAGATTGCCGAGGTCCCTGTCAGGGTCCGCCATTTTATCCTCGTCGTTGGCCACACCCATCGCGTCCACCCCAAGGTCTGCCCATGCCTTTTTCGCCCTCGTTGGCCCAAGGTCTGCGCCACCGTGCTTCTTGGAACCCCCCACCAATGTCGGCGCCACAGTTCCCAGGCTGGCCCTCTTTTGCCAATTATCGAAGCGCTGCGATCCCTTGCCGAGCCGACGTTCCATTGAAGGAGCCAGCGCCTCCGCCACGGTGACTACCTTTTCGCCCGGCTCCGGCCACTCGAATCCCCGATAGTGATCTTCATGGATTGCGACGAGGATGGCGCGTGGCCGTAGCTGAGGAACTCCAAAGTCCTGAGCTTCCAGAACCTTCCAGCCGCAAATCACATACCCGGCCTTCCGCAGCCGGTTCTTGATGTGATTCCGGTAGTAGCGAAACTTCCGCTCCGGCTCAAGAAGGCCTCGCACATTCTCGATCATCACCGCGCGGGGCTTGAGCTCCTCGACCAGATCAAGCATCTTAGGAAAGAGGTCCCGCTCGTCCTCTCGCCCAAGCTGCTTTCCAGCGGCAGAGAAGGGCGGGCAAGGAACCCCACCAGCCAGCAAGTCCAGCTCGCCGGGCCTGATTCTCGCCCCGGAGGCACCCTCACCGAGTGGCGCCTCGCCGACACCGTCTTCGTTTTGAACACATTGACCATCATGCGCGGACAGCGATGCAATCTCTTGCAAGGGGAAGAACTGCTTGACATCGACCTCACGGATCAAGCAGTGCTCTTTTTCCCACTGCCACTCCGGTCGATTGGCAACGTTGTGCCTCAGCGTGGCAGCAGCATGCTTGTCGATCTCAACCAGCGCAAGGTGCCGGAAGCCAGCCTGGTGAAGCCCAACAGCTTGGCCACCGGCACCCGCGCAGATCTCGATCGAGGTCAGCGTTCGGTCGGTGGTACCCATCGAGCCCTCCAGGTGCGGTGATGACAGACACGCAAGTGTCGCATCCCCCACCGACAGGAGCCCACAAGACTGCTCGAACGCCCCAGGCGACTGTCAGCTCCTCATCAGCTTCTCCAGGTCCGTCTCGAGCTCATCGCGGACTGCGGCCGGCAGCTGCCGGTACATTCCCCAGACGCGCTCGGCGTCGGTCAGCGGGCGGAAATCTACCTTCATCCAGGCCAGGAGGTCCTTCTTTCCGCGGCCTGACAGCTCCTTCATACGGTCCCAGACCTGCTCCTTGGTCATCTGCACGCCGGTGAGGTGCTTCACGGTTTCGTTACACCGAGCACACTCAGTGATCAGCTCTTCCGAGTTCGCCCCACCGCCGGACTTGTGCGGATTCACATGGCCGAGCGTGAGCCGAGCCCGAGTTCCGCGCTCATCCGCATACTCCTCACCTGCCGCCACACCACAGCGCCTGCACATGTGACCGTCACGTTCGTACACATACCGCCGCGTCTTGGCACTGATCTGCCGAAGCCCCGCCGCCCGGTGCTCAGGCTCCCAGACCGGAAGGCCGATGGTCTCCAGGAAGAGCTGCTCAGGCTGGAGGCTCGGCTTGTCCCTGTACGTGTGGATCACCCAGCCAGCAGGCCGCAGGTCGCGCATCCTTCGGTCGACCTGCTCCGCCCCCCTGATCGCTGCACGAATCTCAGCCTTTGAAAAGGTCCCACCTTCGCCAACCACGTCCCTGAGCCACAGCGCCACACGAACCCGGGCCCCGAGGGCCTCGTTCTCCCAGTTCAGAGCTTCGCTCACACCATCGCCAATCGCTCGAAAGTTCGATGAATAGCTGCATCGGGTGGCAACAGTAGCTTGCCGTCGCTTGCCGCGGCAAGTGACGGCAAGCTCTTCCCTGGTCTCAGACACCAGGAGGAACGTTGCAAGTACACACACAGCGGCCGCTGGCTGCCGCGATGTCCTGCGTCGAAATCTGCGCGGGCGGGGGTGGCCAGGCACTCGGGCTAGAACAGGCAGGCTTCACCCATCGGATGCTGGTCGAACTGGACTCAGACGCGTGCAGCACGCTACGGAGCAATCGGCCACAATGGCGCGTGCTGCGGTCCGACGTCAGGGAAGTTGCGGCGGATTCGCTCTGTACGCCCGAAGGCGAGCTTCACCTCTTCGCAGGCGGGGTGCCCTGCCCGCCCTTCTCACTCGCGGGACGTCAGTTGGGTGCAGGCGACGAACGCGACCTCTTCCCAGCAGCCCTCAGCTTGATCGCCGGCTTGCGGCCGAAGGCGGTGCTCCTGGAGAACGTCAAAGGGCTGCTGCAGTCCAAGTTCGATGGCTACCGGGGTGAAATCGTCAGCGCTCTCGCCGACCTCGGGTACATGGCGGAATGGAGGCTTCTTTACGCCCGCGACTACGGTGTGCCGCAACTGCGGCCCCGGGCGATTCTCGTGGCTCTCGCGCCGCCGGAGTTCGCGCGGTTCCGCTGGCCAACAGTCACGCCAGGGTCCACACCCCTCGCTTCGGTAGGCTCTGCTCTGCGCTCGTCCATGGGATCACGCGGTTGGGAGCTCGCCGACCACTGGGCAGAGCAGGCACAGCAGATTGCCCCGACACTATGTGGCGGCTCAAGGAAACACGGCGGTCCTGATCTCGGGCCGTCCCGAGCAAGGAGGGCTTGGGCCGCAATGGGTGTCAACGGTTCAAGTGTGGCTGACCTGCCTCCGGGACCCGGAGCGCAGTTGCCGATTCGCCTCACCGTCGCGCAAATCGCGCTGCTGCAAGGCTTTCCCCCTGACTGGCAGTTCAGCGGCCGGAAGACATCGGTGTACCGGCAGGTGGGCAACGCGTTTCCGCCGCCGTTTGCAGAAGCGGTAGGCAAGAGCATCGCGTCAGCCCTGACACCTGCCGAGGATGTTCCGATGGTTCGCACGGCCAGTGTCAGCTGCGGGTTGCATCCCGTGCCGTGATACGCCGTGCCGCCGGTTTCTGGATGGCCTCGGGAACCGGCGGCACGGACACATGAACGGGTGTCGCCCTGACGCCTCTACGAGATGCTGTAGCTGCCGGGCTCCCCAACCTCCGACTCGAAGTGCATCTGCGCACGGTCCAGCACGCCGTCCGGGTCGCCACCCTGGGCGGATAGCCAGTGCAGAAGGTCAGCGATCATGTCGGTCACGGATTCTTCCAGCACCGCGTATGTGGGAACCGCTGCGGATTCGGTGCCCACTGCCCGCCGGTACTCGCCAAGCAGCGCCGCCGCACGCTGAATACGGGCGGGCGGGCGGGACGGCTCGACGGGGATCTCGCACCAGACCGCCTTCCCAGTGGCAGTAAGAAGCGCGCCCCAGTCCAGGCCCATGCCGGTCAACAAGTGCAGACCTCTGCCGCATTCGCTCTGACAGCCCGGGTCTTGCACATTCGGCACCGCATGGCTGGTGTCATGCAGTTCCAGACGCAGATATTCTTCGCGCGGCTCAACGACAAGCGTTGCAGAAGCGTTCTCCCCCACATGCTTGATGACGTTGGTCGCCAACTCTGTGACAGCAAGTTCGGCCTCATCCGCCGCGACGAGCGCGCCCCAATGCTCGAGCGCCGAGCGGACCCGGCGCCGCAACAGCGGCACTTCTTCCGGAACCGCCTTGAACGGCAGGACACTGCGAAGACTGCTCCTGCCGATTGCAGAGATGCTCACTTTGAGTCTCCCTCCCTGGCCACGACAGCGCTGCGCCCACCGCTCCCTCGCGGCGACGCTGTGTAGCGGACTGGTAGCAGTATGGCGCGAGAAGTTCCCTCATGTAACTTCTCACTACGGAATCGTTCGAGTGAATCAGGGAGAAGCCAGCCAGCGGGCTGTCTAGCCTGGGTGCCCACCGCAGCCACTCGGCAGAGGACGGAAGGCCGCAGACGATGTCATCGAGAACAACAACAAGGCGACGGCAACTCGGTGCTTCCATGCGCAAGTTGCGTGCCCGTGCTGGCATGACCCTGGAAGATGCAGGTCGGCTGGTCGGTGTCTCAAAGGCGACGATCAGCAGGTACGAGACACAGGCAGGCCCGGTGAAGTGGCCGATTGTGGACGCTCTTTGCCGCGAGTACGGTGCAAGTGATACGGAACGTACGGCTGTTGTGGCTCTGGCGAAGGACGCCAGGCGAGTGGGCTGGTGGCATTCCCTCGCCGACTCCATTCCAGAAAGCATGAACCTCCTACTTACGCTCGAGGACGAAGCAGTGCGGGAGGATCACTTCGCCTGCGTCTACGTGCCGGGCCTGCTGCAGACCCGGGAATACGCCACTGCCTTGCAGCAGGCCAACGAACTGCGTCTGGAACAAACAGAGGTTGAACGGCTGGTCAACATCCGCATGAAGCGGCAGGAGATTCTCCTCGGTCCGAGGGCACCTCACCTGTGGGCGATCCTCGACGAGTCCGTGATACGCCGCGTCGTCGGCTCACCGGCGATCATGAAGGACCAGCTGCAGCGGCTACTCGATGCGAACGAGTCCACGAACGTCACGCTGCAGGTCCTGCCGTTTGCCAAGGGAGCCCATGCTGCCGCGCTGGGCAGCTTCGTCATCCTGGGCGCCGCCGAGAAGTCGCTGGACGTTGTGTACGTCGACCTGCACTCCGGCTCCCTTTTCATGGAAACCGACGAGGAGTTGGAACGATACCGACTTGCGTTCGACTACCTGCGGGCGCAAGCGTTGGACATGGAAGCGTCTTCGTCTCTGATCTACGACATTCGCAAGGAGCTGTGATGAGCAAAACCGCGCCTCGCATCCCCGCCTCCGCATGGTTCAAATCGTCATACAGCGGAGCTAACACGACGGAGTGTGTCGAAGCGGCGCGCCTGTCCGACGGGGTGGCAGTGCGTGACAGTAAGACACCTGAATCGGGACGTCTCACGTTCTCCAGCCCTATCTGGTCCGCATTCCTTGACTCGGTCCGCTAGGGCAGCCGGAACTGACAGCAGAGACCCGTCGGAGGCAGGTTCACCCGCGCCGCGTTCTGTAAGACAGCTTGGACGACGTCCCGGCCCGGCGCGGACCACGTCCACCGGACAGGCTGGCCATCTAGGTGCGGGATACGTCATGAGCTCGGTCGACGGAACCGCAGCCCTGCCGGTCGGCGTGACGGCCCACATCGGCAGCGCCCCGTATAGCCCCCGACCCAGGAGTACGTAAGCCCGATGCCCACAGACACGACACCCTCGAGCCCCGACGACTCCCCCGTCAGCGCCCCCGTGATCCTGAGCAACGAACCCGGCTCGTTCGCCTGGGGAGTCCTCGCCAAGCGGCACCCCGCGCTCATCCAGCAGGTGCGCGACGCCTTCCCCCTCGGGCCCGCCCAGCAAGACGCCCTCGACGCGCTCCTCGAGGAGACCGCCCACGGTGTCATCGAGCCGCTCCCCGCGGACGCGCACGACCATGAACGGTGGGCGGCCTGGGGGCAGGGGCACTTCGGGCGGTCGTGGTTCGACGTGCCGTTCCTATGGGCCGAGAGCTACTTCTACCGCAGACTCCTCGGCGCCCTCAGCCACTTCGCACCCGGACCTTGGCAGGGCATCGACCCCTTCGGCCCCTTCAAGGCGGCCGAGCTGCGCAGCGGGACCGTCGACGACGAGCTCGCCGCCCTCGACGAGCTGGCCGAGCAGCCCGCGGACGTCCAGGCGTCGGCGTTCCTGGGCGCGGCCCTGTGGGGCAACCGCGCCGACCTCGGCTTCCGTCTCGACTCCGGCGGCGCCGCCGCCCAGGCCGACCGCGTCGACTCCCACCTCGTGGCCGACGACAGCGACGCTCTCTGGTCGCTGCTGCCGGTCGGCCGCGCCGCCACCGTGCACCTCGTCGCGGACAACGCGGGGCGGGAACTCATCCCCGATCTGGTACTCGTCGACCACCTGCTGCACACCGAGCGAGCCGCCGACGTCGTGCTGCACGTCAAGCCGTACCCGTACTACGTCTCCGACGCGACCATGGCGGACGTCGTCGACAGTCTGCGCCGGCTCATGAAAGCCCCCGCGGCGGCGTACGCCTCGGAGATCGGGCAGCGCCTCTGGGCAGCGATGGCCGACGGGCGGCTCGAGGTCCGCGCGCACGGGTTCTTCTGCGCACCGTTCCCGTACAGCGCGATGCCCGACAGCCTGCGGAAGCAGTTCGCGGGGGCCACGGTGACCGTCCTCAAGGGCGACCTGAACTACCGCCGTCTCGTCGGCGACCAACTGTGGGAACCGACAACGCCGTTCGCGGAGCGGACCGGGTACTTCCCCGGGCGCGTGGCCGCCCTACGCACCTTGAAGTCGGACGTGATCGTCGGCCTGGAGCGGGACGTCCTCGCCTCGCTCGAGTCGAGCGGCGACGCATGGCGCACCAGCGGAACACACGCCTTGATCCAGGTCCGGAGCCAGTAGCAGGTCCGGAGCAGGAAGGTGCTCCCGGGCCCTGACCGTCCGGCGGCATGCCGGTCAGCGCTGTCAGTGGAGCGCGGAATCCTGCGGACATGACCAAGGCCCGCGGGCCGGCCGCGGCGGCGCGGGGACGAGTACGAGCTGCTGCGCAGCCGGGTCCTTGCCCGACTGGGCTGCGACCTGCCCACGCGGACGGGCGGCCAACGAGCCGACGCCTAGCGCCTTCCTCAGAGGCGGGGCACCGGCTGGTGGGGGCGGAGACCGCTCACCCCCATCCCCGCGACACACACATTTTCGTCACAACTTCTCCAACTATGCCCACAACTCATTCACGGGAATGGCATGCTCAGGCCCTCGTTCACTGTTCAACAGCCTTGGGGGGCCAATGACAGCAAGAAGAGCTCGCGGACGGATCGTCCCGGCCGTCTGTGTTGTGGGAATGGCCGCGGCACTGGTCGGGTGCGGCGGGGGCGGGGGCGAGGATGCCAAGCCTGTTGCGGCGACGTCGAGCGCTGCAGTCACGCAGGAACCGACTAAGACGCCCTCGCCGAAGCCCGGACTGGCCCTCGCCGACGACGACGAGAGCGCCGACGCCGGCCAGGAGATCACGGTGGAGGTGCTCGAGAACGACACGGCCGCCCTCGGCGACGCGCCCTTCGCGCCGCTCGAGGACGTCCTGCAAGCCGAGGACTTCACGCTCACCGTCGACAGCCCCGCGAGCCACGGCACCGCCAAGGTCGACGGCACGGGCATCACCTACACACCCACCGCCGGGTACGGCGGCGAGGACGAGTTCACCTACCGCGTCGAGGTGAAGAGCACGGAGGGCGCGGAGGCCGTGTCGGCCACCGCCGTCGTACGGATCACGGTCACGAAGCCGGAGCCGAAGCCCACGCCCACCCCGACGCCCAAGCCCAAGCCCAAGGCCAAGCCCGCGGTCTCCTACGCCAACTGCGACGCCGTGCGCGCCGCCGGAGCCGCTCCGATCCACGAAGGGGAGCCCGGCTACGGGTCACACCTGGACCGTGACGGCGACGGCGTGGGGTGCGAGCCGTACAACGGCGGCGGAACGAGCGGCGGCAGCGGCAGCGGCGGTACGACCGGGGGCGGGTCAGGCAGTACGTACTACGCCAACTGCTCCGCCGCGCGGGCCGCCGGAGCCGCGCCCGTCCGCGTCGGAGATCCCGGATACGGGCGGCACCTGGACCGCGACGGAGACGGGGTCGGCTGCGAGTGAGCCCGGGCCGGGGGCGGGGGCTCAGCGGTAGTTCTCCCCTCGTATGAGTCCGACGAGCTCAGCCGCGGGTGGAGGGGGTAACACGCCAATCACGCCTGTGACTTGATCAGCTTGCCGTCCACCGCGATCACGAACCACTCGTCGTCCAGCCCTTGGCCGTTCACGTCGCCGGCCGCCACATCGCCCACGTAGTAGTAGAGCGGCCAGTCGCCGTAGACGGCCTGCTCCGCGCCCGCGCCGAGCTTGATCTCCTTCAGCAGTGACGCGTCGGTGCCCTCTCCCGCCGTCACGTCCTTGGCCGAGATGAGCGCGGGCCAGACGGCGATGCAGTCGGCGTCGCAGTTGGCCTGGCCCGGCTTGTCCTTGGTGAAGCCGTAGAGGGTGCGGCCCTGGTCGTCGACGAGGATCGTGCCGAGATCCGACTCGGCCGTACGGACCGAGATCGAGGGCGCCGGCGCCTGCTTCGGCGGCGTGTCGGCGGCGGGCTCCTCGGCGTCCGGCTGCTCCTTCGGCGGCGCTTCGGCGGGCTGCTCGGCCGGGGCCTGCTGGTCCGCCGGCTGCTCGGCGGTGCCCGCACCGTACGACGAGCCCGAGCCGTCCGAGTCCTCGCACGCGGTCGCGGTGAACAGCGCCAGCGCCATCAGCGAGGCTGCGATCAAGGCTTTGGTGCGGGTGCCGGTCCGGTCGCTGGTCCGGGTGCTGATCCGGGTGGTGCGCATGGTGTGATCCCTCGGCTTCCGGGGCGGGAGCGGGCGGTGCGTACGGCGGGAGGTACGGCCCCAACTGAGCCGCTGTTCAACGGAATCCGCGGTTTCTGCCATTGAACGGGGTGCGCGGGCGGCTCGTACAAGACCCCGACCGACCACGACCGGTCGACCCCCAATGAGAGGTTCATCCGCAATGCACAAGCGCACTCTCGCCGTGCCGGCCGCCGCCCTCGTGCTGGCCGTGGCCGGTGTCGTCCCAGCCGTCGCACACGACAGCCACGGAGGTGGCAAAAGCACAGGGCATACCGCCGCCTCCACGTACACCAAACCCAGCCACGGACGCGCCGTCACCTTCGCCGCCGTCCTCACCGGCGCGCACGAGGTGCCCGACGAGAGCGGGGCGGCGGTGAACGACCCCGACGGCAAGGCCGTCGCCCTGGTGCAGGTGAAGGGCGACCGGGTGGTCTTCGCGATGCAGTGGAAGGGGTTCGTGCCGAGTCAGGGCCACATCCACGAGGGCGCCGCCGGGCAGAACGGCGACGTGAAGGTGCCGCTGTTCGGCAGCACGATGCCCGAGTCGCTGCACTCGGCGGCCGGGCACACGACCGTCACCGACGCCGCGCTCGCCAAGAGCATCGTCGAGCATCCGTCCGGGTTCTACATGAACCTGCACAGCGAGGAGTTCCCCGGCGGGGCCGTGCGCGGCCAGCTGAAGCAACTGCACAAGAACATCAACCCGCTCCACATCATCAAGGGCGGGAAGCTGCGGGCCCTGGCCAACGGCGCCCAGGAAGTCGCCAACAACGACGCGACGAAGGTCAACGACCGCGACGGCAAGGCGGTGACGTTCCTGCACCCCAAGGGCACGACCGTCGACTTCTCCCTCGCGTGGGTCGACATCAAGGCGCCGAGCGCCGCACACGTCCACAAGGGCGACTTCGGCAAGAACGGCGACGTGGTGCTCGGATTCTTCGACAAGCCGGTGCCCGAGGGGCTGTTCGCCGTCTCCGGTCGGCTCCACGACCAGAAGTCCGAGCTCGTGAACGAGATCCGCGACAACCCGTGGGGCTTCTACTCCAACATCCACACCGAGGAGTTCCCGGACGGCGCGGTCCGGGGCCAGCTCTTCCACTGATCCGGAGGCCGGCCCCTCCGGTGGTCCGGGAGTTTCCGCTCCGATCCGGGGGCCGGCTCTTCCACCGGCGCCACTTGCGCCACCGGCGCCTCCGGGCACCACCGGGACCTCCGACAGCAAGCAGGGAGCGAGCGCCGTCTACGCTCCAAGCCACGTGACAGCGAAAGAACGAAAGGCGGCAGCGATGGCCAGGGTTCCCGCAGCAGCGGTGGCGGCAGGCGGACTCGTCGGTGGGTACGGAGTCGCCCGCTGGACCAGGCAGCGTCCCCTCGGCGGGGTCGCCCTCGCCGCCGCCGGGGCGGTGGCAGCCCGGCAGTGGCATCAGGACGCGGGTCCCAAGGCAGCGGCGGCGCTGAGCGCCGCGTACGTCGCCGCGTTCGCCGGGTCGCACCCGCTCGCCAAGAAGGTGGGCGCGTGGCCGGCGGTGTTCACGGTGGCCGCCGGAGTGGCGCTGGCCTCGTGGACGGTCACCCGGCGCAGCCACTGACCGGGGCGGGGCGTCGGAGACCGTGTCTGGCATCCCGAGATCCGGAACCGCGTCGGCACCCGGGGGTCGGGGACCGCGTCGGCATGCCGGGATCGGGACCTCGTCGGGCACCCCGGGGTCGGGGACCGCGCCGGCATCCCGAGATCCGGAACCGCGCCGGGCACCCCGGGGTCGGGGACCGCGCCGGCATGCCGGGATCGGGACCGCGTCAGGCTTCCCCGGATCCGGTGCCGCCTCGGGCACCCAGGGATCCGGGATCGCGTCGGAAAATCCGGATCGGGCTGAACACTTCCGGCACACCGCACGTATTCCTCTACACCTCCCCATAGAGGCGCTGGGCGCGTGATCGTCAGGCAGGGACCTCACGCGCCCAGCGCATGGGCGATGGTGTAGATCACCAGGCCGGCCAGTGCGCCGACCACCGTGCCGTTGATCCGGATGAACTGCAGGTCGCGCCCGATGTGCGCCTCGATCTTGCGCGACGTGTGCTCCGCGTCCCAGCCGGCGACGGTCTCCGAGATGAGCGAGGTGATCTCGCTCCGGTACGTCGTCACCACGTACACCGCGGCGTCCTCCACCCAGCCGTCCACCTTCGCCTGGAGCCGGCTGTCCGTCGCGAGACGCGAACCCAGCGACAGCAGGGAGGCCCGGGCCCGCAGGCGCAGTTCACTGCGGTCGTCCTCCGCCGCCGAGATGATCATCGCGCGGACGGACGCCCACGCCGACGCGATCACGTCCTGCACCTCGGAACGGGACAGCAGCTCCGACTTCATACGCTCCACCCGGACCCGGGTGTCCGTGTCCGCCTGGAGGTCGGTGGCGAAGTCCCCGAGGAAGCGGTCGATCGCCGCGCGTGCCGGATGGCCGGGCATGTCGCGCATCTCGGTGACGAAACGCACCAGCTCCTTGTAGACGCGTTCGCCGACCCTCTTGTCCACGAAACGCGGGGTCCAGCCGGGGGCGCCGCCCTGGACCGCGTCCATCACGGAGTCCGAGTGCAGAACCAGCCAGTCGTGGGCGCGGGTGCAGATCAGGTCGACGGCCCGGTGGTGGGCGCCGTCGGCGACGACCTTCTCGAGTGTCTTTCCGATACCGGGGGCGATCTCGGCGGCCTCCGCGCGACGGGTGATCGCCTCGCCGACGACCGCCTGCACATCGGCGTCGCGCAGGACCGTCAGCGCACCGCGCAGCGCGGTGGACAGCTCGGCGGTGACCCGGTCGGCGTGGGCGGGTTCGGCGAGCCAGGCGCCGAGCCGGCTGCCGATGCCGACGGAGCGCAGCCGACGCCGTACGACGTCCTCGGACAGGAAGTTCTCGCCGACGAAAGAGCCGAGCGAGGCGCCGAGCTGGTCCTTCTTGTTGGGGATGATCGCGGTGTGCGGGATGGGGATGCCGAGCGGGTGGCGGAAGAGGGCGGTGACGGCGAACCAGTCGGCGAGCGCGCCGACCATGCCGGCCTCCGCGGCGGCGGCGACGTAACCGGCCCAGCCGCCGAGGCCCTCGTTCTTCGCCCAGGTCGCGAGGACGAAGACGAGCGCGACGAGCAGCAGCAGGCCGGTCGCCGTGGCCTTCATACGCCGTACGCCGCGCCGCTTCTCCTCGTCGGCCGCGGTGTACGCGAAGGGCGGCAGGGCCGTCGACGCGGGCGGCCGGCGCCGCGCGCCGTCGACGTCACCGGCTGCACCGGAGGCACCGGCGGCGTCGACGCCGTCCGCGACGCTCGCACCGCCCGGTTGATCCCGTTCTGTACGTTCCATCCGCTCCACCCGTCCGCGCCTGCGTCCGTACGCAATGTCCCTACCACTCGTCCCTACATCAGGTACTCCTGGGCGGCACATCGAGTTCCCGAGCCATGCCGGATGATGTGTCCATGAATAAGCGTCAGGGGTATGTGAACCTCGCTGCCCTCATGACCGCGGTTGCCCTGATATGTGGCGGTATCTACCTCGGTGTCGGAACCGTCAAGAAGCGGCCCGAGGTCCGTACACCCCCGGTCTCCACCCCCGAGTGGATCGGCACCTGGGCCGCCAGCCCCGTCGCAGCCGCGCCCGTCACCCACGCGCCCGGCGCGCCCAGCGGCCGCGAGGGCCGTTCCTTGCGGAACGTCGTCCACACCAGCATCGGCGGCACCGCCGCCCGCGTCACGTTCTCCAACCTCTACGGCACCGAGCCGCTGCTCATCACCGGCGCGTCACTCGCCGTGCGCGAGAGCGGGAGCCCGGCCGCCGTGACGGACTCCCTGCGCCGGCTCACCTTCGACGGCGCAGCCGAGACGACAGTCGCCCCCGGCGGGCGGATCGTCAGCGACCCGGTCGAGCTGCGGATCCCGTACGACGGCGACCTGCTGATCTCCGTCCACACCCCGGCCCCCGGCGGACCGGTCACCAGCCACCCGCAGGCCCGCCAGACGTCGTACATCGCGGACGGCGACCACGCGCAGGAAGAAGCGGGCGACGCGTACACGGAGCAGAGCCTCTCCTGGTACCACGTCACCGCGGTCGACGTCCTGACCTCGGAGGCGCGCGGCGCGGTCGTCGCCATCGGCGACTCGATCACCGACGGCGTCTCCGCCACCGCCGACAGCAACCGCCGCTGGCCCGACGTCCTCGCCGACCGGCTCGGAGGCCGCTACGGCGTGCTCAACCAGGGCATCAGCGGCAACCGGCTGCTCGAGTACGGCCGCGGGCCCAGCACGCTGGAACGCTTCGACCGCGATGTGCTCGGCCGGTCCGGCGTGCGTACGGTCATCGTCGCGATCGGCATCAACGACGTGCTCCGCGCCCCGCACGCGCCCACCGCCGACAACGTGACCGCGGGCCTGCGCGAACTCGCCGACCGCGCGCACGCACGGGGGCTGCGGGTGATCGGCTCAACGCTGATGCCGTGCGGCGGGCTCTCCCGCTGCACCCCCGCGGTGGAGGCGGAGCGCCTCAAGATCAACGCGGCCATCCGCTCGGGCGGGATCTTCGACGCGGTCGTCGACTTCGACCGGGCGCTGCGGGATCCGTACGCGCCGGGGCGGCTGAAGCCCGTGTACGACTCGGGGGATCATCTGCATCCGAGCGACGCGGGGTATGCACGGATGGGCGGAGCGGTGGACCTGACGGCGCTGTAGCCCCCACCCCGCCCCTTCCCGAAACCGGGGCTCCGCCCCGGACCCCGCGCCTCGGAGCCCCTATGGCCTGGCGACCGTCGGCGGCAAGCTGCGCCGGCGGAGCTGAATTCGCCGCGCTGCCGGCATCTCAGCCCGTCCGGCGTTTGAGGACACCGCGCGAAGCGCGGTACCGGGTCCGGGCAGAGCCAGGCCGGGGCGGGCCGGACCCCCACGCGGCACGCGACTGCCCCGGTTCGTGAACCGGGCCCGAGCGCCTCCCCCGCCGAGCGGGCACCGGCCGGGCTTGCCCCGGCTCGGTGCGGGGCGGGCCGGGCCGGGGAACCGGCACACGTGCGGCGGCCGTGGCCCCCGCGGGGCTACGCGCCGCCGCCCAGTTCCTTGCGGTCGTCGCCCTTCGACAGGTTCCGCGCCGCACGCTCGCGCTCCTGCCGCTCGAGCTTCAGGCGCTGCTTCTCCGCCCTGGTGCGCTTGCGCTCCAGGCCGACGCCGCCCATCAGGGCCAGGCCCCGGACGATCACGCGCGGGGCGTCCGGGTCCGGTTCCGCCTCGACGCTGCCGTGTTCGTCGAAGCCGCCCATCAGGCCGATGCCCCTGACCTCGACGTTCAGACCGGGAGGCACGACGACCTGGACCCCGCCCATGATGGCGAAGCAGTCGATCACGGTCTCGCGGTCCTCGAAACGGGCCTCCCGGAGGTCCAGTTCCCCGCCGCCCATCAGGGTGACCGCGGTGAACTTCCGGCCGATCGTCCATGTCCCCCTGCGCCGGAAGCCGCCCCAGAACGCGAAGGCGACCTTCGACGTCGCCGGTCCGCCCACCCGCTCCGCCCATGCGGCGGTCCTGGCCGACGCCACGGCCGGAACCCCCGCGGCGCCGGGCGCGGGCAGGTCCCGTACCAGCGGCTCCAGCTCGCCGTGCGTACGCGCGGTGTACGCCGCGTCCAGACGCTGTTCGAACTCGTCCATGTCGAGACGCCCCTCGGCGACCGCGTCCCGCAGCCGCTCGGCGACCCGCTCCCGCTCGGCATCGGAGGCACGCATCTCCGGAGGTTCGCTCGTCATACCGTCAGCCTAGCCAAGCGGGCTGTTCAGACCGAGCGTTCCGCGTACATCTTGGCGATCACCGCTTCGATGTCCGGCTCCCGCACCGAGAGGTCCACCAAGGGGTAGCGCTCGGCCAGCGCCGCGACCAGTGGTGCCGCCGACACCGAGGCGGGGAAGGCCAGCCACTGCCTGGGGCCCTCCACCTTCAGCGTCCGCGCCGACTCCAGCTCGATCGGCGGCAGCTCCCGCTCGAGGTCCACCACCAGGGTCCGCTCGCTCTCCCCCACCTCGTGCAGTCCGGCGAGCGCGCCGTCGTACATCAGCCGCCCGTGGTCGATGACCATCACGCGTTTGCACAACTGCTCGATGTCGGTCAGGTCGTGCGTGGTCAGCAGGACCGTCGTACCGCTCTGCGCGTTCAGGTCGCGCAGGAAGTCCCGCACCTTCGCCTTGGAGATGACGTCGAGCCCGATCGTGGGCTCGTCCAGATACAGCACCTCCGGGTCGTGCAGCAGCGCGGCCGCGATGTCGCCGCGCATCCGCTGCCCCAGCGACAGCTGACGCACCGGCACCTCCAACAGGTCGCCCAGGTCGAGCAGTTCGACGCAGCGGTCCAGGTTCTGCCGGAAGGTGGCGTCGGGGATGCGGTACATGCGGTGCATCAGACGGTACGAGTCACGCAGCGGCAGGTCCCACCACAGCGTCGTGCGCTGCCCGAACACCACCCCGATCCGCCGGGCCAGCCGGGTCCGCTCACGCGACGGATCGATGCCGGCGACCCGCAGCCGGCCGCCGCTCGGCGTCAGGATGCCGGTCAGCATCTTGATGGTGGTGGACTTGCCGGCGCCGTTGGGACCGATGTAGCCGACCATCTCGCCGCGCGGCACGGTGAAACTGATCCCGTCCACCGCCCGCACCTGATGCTTCTCCCTGCGCAGCCGGCCCACCTTGCGCCGTACGTCGAAGACCTTCTCCACGCCGTCGAGTTCGATGAAGTCCATGCCCTGTTCCTCCCTTCAGTTGCCGGTGCTGCGGTACGAGCGGAGCCCGACCCGCCAGGCCAGCGCCGCGAGCCCGAGACAGCCCGCGGCGACGACGGGCGGCAGCAGCGCCAGCCAGTCCGGCAGCCCCAACGGGTCCTCGCGGCCCAGTACGTAGAGCGACGGCACCCAGTTGACGAAGGCCAGCGGCACGACGAACGTCACCCCCCGCACCAGGTCCTTCGCGAAGATCGACGGCGGATACTGCAGCAGCGTGTTCCCGCCGTACGTGAAGGAGCTCTGCACCTCGGCCGCGTCCTGCGCGAAGAACTGGAACGCCCCGCCCGCCACGAACACCGAAGCGAAGATCGCCCCGCCGCAGAGCAGCATGAGCGGCACCATCGCCGCCTTCGCCGCCGTCCACTCGATGTCGAGGGTGACCAGCGCATAGCCCAGCACCAGCAGCCCCTGCGTGATCCGCCCGAGACGGCGCAGCGCGAACCGGTCCGCGGCGACCTGCGCGAGTACCGGCACCGGCCGCACCAGCAGCGTGTCGAGCGTGCCGTCCCGCACCCGCCGCCCCAGCCGGTCCATCGAGCCCATCAGCAGGTCGGCGAGACCGAAGGCGGTGCTGGTCGTCCCGTAGAGGAACGCGATCTCCGGCAGCGAGTAGCCGCCCAACGCGTCCACGTGGGAGAACATCAGCAGGATCGTGAGGAAGTCGAACGCGGTGGCCGTGAAGTTCCCCAGCGTCGTCATCGCGAACGACAGCCGGTACGTCATGGTCGAACGGACCCACATCGCCACGATCAGCCCGTACGCCCGGAGCGCGTCACCCACCCTGGACCACCACCCGGCGGGTGGCGACCGACTGCAGCATCCGCCCGGCCGCCAGCAGCACGAGCGCCCAGCCGCCCTGGAAGGCGTACGCCTCGACGAGGCCCCAGCCCGCATGCCTGCCGAGGAACACGTCCGCCGGGACCTGGAGCAGCGACGACCAGGGCATGGCGCGCGCCACGTCACCGAGCACGCCCGGGAAGAGGTTCAGCGGCAGCAGCATCCCCGAGAAGAAGAGCCCGGCCAGCCAGCACATCTGCATCACCCCGGCACCGTCCATCAGCCAGAACGCGGACAGCGACACCAGGAACCGCACGGCGAAACTCACCACCACCCCGAGGGCCACGGACACCAGGAAGGCGACCCAGGTCAACGGCGAACCGGGCAGCGCCAGATCAAAGGCGAGCGCCCCCAGGACCATCGGCACGATGCCGCGGCCCAGCAGATGGAACGCCGCCCGACCCAGATCCCCCGCCAGCCACCACAGTTGCAGATCGGCCGGACGGTAGAGGTCGATGGCGATGTCTCCCGTACGAATACGTTCGATCAGCTCGTCCTCGAAGCCGCCGCCCATCATGGCGCAGGTCATCAGCAGCGCCTGACCCAGCCACACATACGTGAGCGCCTCCGACTGGTCGTAACCGCCGAGCTGCGGACGCTCGTCCCACAAAGCGATATAGGTGTACGCCAGGATGAAGCCGAAAACGGTGTTGGTGAACACCCCCGCCGCCGTCGCCACCCGGTACGTCGCATAGCGCCGGAAGCCACCCGCCGCAACGACCGCATACAGCCTCACAGCAGCTCCCCCCACGCGACCGCCCAGGCACCAAAGCGCACGACCTTAGCCGACCCCGACTGGCCGTCGCGAGGGGATTTCCGGCACAAGAAGTTACCGGCTACGGGGGTTTATGGTCTGAAAAGTGCAGTATGGGTGCCATGAGCGACGAGCCGCAGCAGCAGGGCTGGACACCCCAGGACGCGACGGCAGCCGACCCGCCGGACGACAGGGACACGGGGAAAGAGGACAAGGGCCCCCAGGACGCGGACCCCGATGTCCCGGAGCCCGAGGACAAGAGCCCGGAGGAGTCCGCGGACCTGGTACCCGACGACGGGCCCGAGGACAAGGACCCCGAGGCCCCGGACCTGATGGAGCCCGAGACCCTTGCCCCCGACGACAACGGGCCCGACGGCAACAGGCCCGACGACCCCGAGGACGAGGACCCCGACGACCCCGAGGACGAGGTCAAGGCGGAGGAGCCGGCCGCGGCCCACGCGGAACACGCGCAGAAGAAGGGCCGCAAAGCCCGCCCCAAGCGCACCGGATGGCGCCGCGCCGTCCCCACCTGGCGCGTCACGGTCGGCACCCTGCTCGTCGCCTCACTGCTCGTCATCGGCGGCCTCATCACCGGCTACATGCTCGTCGACATCCCGCCGGCCAACGCCGCGGCCACCAAACAGACCAACGTCTACCTCTACGCGGACGGCACCCACATCGCCCGCGACGGCGACGTCAACCGCGAGAACGTCTCCCTCGACGAGATCCCCCTCGCCGTCCAGCAGGCCGTGCTCGCCGCAGAGGACCGCGACTTCTACAACGCGCCGGCCATCGACCCACTGGCGATGATGCGCGCCGCCTGGAACACCGTCACCGGCAAGGGCAAGCAGTCCGGCTCCACCATCACCCAGCAGTACGTCAAGAACTACTACCTCGGCCAGGAACAGACCGTCACGCGCAAGGTCAAGGAGTTCTTCATCGCGGTCAAACTCGGCCGCAACCAGAGCAAGGGCGAGATCCTCGAGGGCTACCTCAACACCAGCTACTTCGGCCGCAACGCCTACGGCATCCAGGCCGCCGCCCACGCCTACTACGGCAAGGACGTCCAGGACCTCGACATCGCGCAGGGCGCCTACCTCGCCTCGCTGCTCAACGCACCCAACGCGTACGACATCGCCACCCACCCCGAGAACGCGAAAGCGGCGGTCCGCCGCTGGAACTACGTACTCGGCGGCATGGTCAAGGAGAAGTGGCTCAGCTCCGAGAGCCGCACCGCCTTGGACTTCCCGACGCCGCGGGCGGCCAAGCCCGTCAGCGGACTGTCCGGCCAGGGCGGTTACATCGTCCAGGCCGTCAAGGAGTACCTCGAGCAGAACGGCATCCTCGACGAGAAGACCCTCGCCACCGGCGGCCACCGCATCACCACCACCCTCCAGCGCCACAAGCAGGACGCCCTCGTGGCGGCCGTCGACGACCGGGTGACGTCCAAACTCGACAGCGAACGCGAGGCCGACCGCGAGGTCCGCGTCGGCGGCGCCTCCATCGAACCGGACACCGGCAAGGTCGTGGCCATGTACGGCGGCATCGACTACACCAAACAGTTCGTCAACAACGCCACCCGCCGCGACTACCAGGTCGGCTCCACGTTCAAGCCGTTCGTCTTCGCCTCGGCCGTCGAGAACCACGCCACCACGCAGGACAACTACGCCATCAACCCCCACACCATCTACGTCGGCGACAGCAGGCGCCCCGTCCAGGGCTGGAACGGACCCCGGTACGCCCCCGAGAACGAGGACAACCGCTCCTACGGCCCCATCCCCGTCCGCGAGGCCACCGACAACTCCGTCAACGCCGTCTACGCGCAGATGGCCGTGGACGTGGGCCCCAGCCGCGTCAAGCGGACCGCCATCGACCTCGGCCTGCCCAGGAACACCCCCGACCTGAGCCCCTCCCCCTCCATCGCCCTCGGCCCGGCGACCGCGAGCGTCCTCGACATGGCGGGCGCGTACGCCACCCTCGCCAACCACGGCAGGCACGCCAAGACCATGCTGGTCGAGAAGATCTCCAAGAACGGCACCGACATCCCCCTCCCCGAACCGACCGCCGAACGGGCCATCAGCCGCGAGGCCGCCGACACCACCACCGCCGTCCTGCGCGGCGTCGTCGACGGCGGCACCGGCTCCGCCGCCCAGGCCGCGGGCCGCCCGGCCGCCGGCAAGACCGGCACCGCGGAGGAGGACAGAGCCGCCTGGTTCGCCGGATACACCCCCGAACTGGCGACCGTCATCGCCGTCATGGGCCAGAACCCGACCACCGGCGCACAGACATCGCTGTACGGGGCGCTCGGCCTCTCCCGCATGAACGGCGGCAGCGCGCCCGCCGAGATCTGGGGGCTGTACACGGGCACCGCTCTCGACGGCACAGAGGTCCGCGACTTCGAACTCCGCCTGGCGCCGGGTGCGGACAAGCCGCCGCCGGGCCAGCGGGACCCGAGGGAGATGGAGTCCGGCGACCCGCGCGACCCGCGTCGGCCGCGGGACCCCGACCGGCAGGTCGGTGGCGAGGACGGCGGCCCGTACGGCGGCGGCAGGGGCAACGGCGGCCGACCCGGCACCGGCCCGGTGACCGGCGCCCCCGCGGGACCGTCCGGAAGGCCGGCGCCGCCCGGCGTGCCGACCGTCCCGGGCACCCCCGGCACCCGCGCCCCCGGTACGCCCGGCGCCCCGGTAGGCATTCCGCCGGCACCGCCGCCGCCCGCGCAGCCCGCACCGCCCACGCCCGCTCAGCCCGCTCAGCCCGCTCAGCCCGTTCCGGCGGGTCCGAGCGGGCCGGGAGGTCACAACGGGACGACCGGCCGGCCTCAGTGACCCGAGGTCGCCTTCAGACCCACCACGGCGACCAGCAGCAGACAGACGAAGAAGATCCGGGCGGCGGTCACCGGCTCGTTCAGCACCAGCATGCCGACCACGGCCGCACCCGCCGCACCGATCCCGACCCACACGCCGTAGGCCGTACCGATCGGCAGGGACTTCGCCGCGTACGACAGCAGCAGCATGCTCGCGACGATCCCCGCACCCGTGAACACACTCGGCCACAGCCTGGTGAACCCGTCGGTGAACTTCATCCCGATCGACCAGCCCACCTCGAGCAGACCGGCGACAACAAGCAGAACCCAGGCCATGACAGGCACCTCCGAGACGCGGAAAACCGCGGACGACAACGGGGTGCGTCGTCTTTTCCTACCCGGTACGGCGCGTCTCGTCGGGGGTCGCTCCAACGTAACAAAGAGCGGGCGCAGGGGCAGGCAAAAGGGCCGGTGACCTCAGCCACCAGCCCCGCCACCATCACCGCCGCCGGCCCCCGGCCCGCGCCGGAGTGCCGCTACAGATACAGCCCGGTCGAGTCCGTCGACCCCTGGAAACGGTCCGCCGCCACCGCGTGCAGATCCCGCTCCCGCATCAGCACGTACGCCACACCCCGCACCTCGACCTCGGCACGGTCCTCCGGGTCGTACAGCACCCGGTCCCCGATCTCCACCGTCCGCACGTTCTGCCCGACCGCGACCACCTCTGCCCAGGCCAGACGCCGTCCCACGGCCGCGGTCGCCGGGATGACGATGCCGCCGGTGGAGCGCCGCTCGCCCTCCGGGATGTCGGTCCTCACCAGCACACGGTCGTGCAGCATCCGGATGGGCAGCTTGTCGTGCGGGGTGTTCTGCTCATGGCTGTTGACGCTCACAGCTCGAACCTACCTGTTCAGGGCGTTCCCGTACTCCGCAGGGTCACAACCGGCGCCACTCCGCAGGGTCACAACCGGCGCCGCCGTGCCGACACCGCCAGCAGACCCACCAGGCCGACCGCCACCAACGCCACCGGCACCAGACGCTCCAGCCGCGGCGACCCGTCGTCCGAGACGAACTTCGCCTTCACGTCCGACACCGACCGGTTCACCGCGACGAACGCGCGACCGGCCGTCCGGTCCACGCTCAAGGCAACCCTGGCCTTCGCGTCACCGATGACCGTCTTCGGGTGCATCCGCACACCGATCTCGTCGAGCGTCTCGGCGAGCCGATCGCGCCTGCGGACGATGTCCGCCTCGATCTGCGCAGGGGTCCTGGCATCCGACACCGCGCTGCCTCCGTGGTCGTGTCCGGTTGTCCTTCGTCGACAGTCTGTCAGCTCGGCCGCCACCACACCCGACGGCACCCCCATTACTCTCGACGCCGTACCCCGCGCCCATCGAGGAACCACCGAGGAGAACCATGAGCGAGCGACTCCAGCCCGGCGACACCGCCCCCGCCTTCACCCTGCCCGACGCCGACGGCAACGAGGTCTCGCTCGCCGACCACAAGGGCCGCAAGGTGATCGTGTACTTCTACCCCGCCGCCCTCACACCCGGCTGCACCAAGCAGGCCTGCGACTTCACCGACAACCTCGAGCTGCTGGCCGGCGCCGGCTACGAGGTCATCGGCGTTTCACCGGACAAGCCGGAGAAGCTCGCGAAGTTCCGCGAGAAGGAAGACCTCAAGGTCACGCTCGTCGGCGACCCCTCCAAGGAGGTCCTCGAGGCGTACGGCGCCTTCGGCGAGAAGAAGCTCTACGGCAAGACCGTGACGGGAGTGATCCGCTCCACGGTCGTCGTCGACGAGGACGGCAAGGTCGAGCGCGCCCTGTACAACGTCAAGGCGACCGGCCATGTCGCAAAGATCATCAAGGACCTCGGGATCTGACCCCGCCCCGCTTCGGCCGGCCTCGCAGCGCCCTTCTGGCCGCACCTCACGCTGTGTGACCGAAGTCCCATTTGTGGGGCTTCGGTTTGCGGACTCCGTGATCGAGCAGACGATTTTCTTGGAACAGGAGTCCACGAAAGGAAACCGTCATGGCGGAACGCGGCCAGAAGCCGACGGCCGATCCCGCAGCGGTCAGACGCCACCCCGTACTCTTCCGCACGATCAAACAGCGGAAGAACCCCAGGCTCCGTCGCACGGACATCACCGTCACCGACGAAGCGGCGGTCAAGCGGGCGGTCAAAGCGGCCTCGCTGGGCAACGCCATGGAGTGGTTCGACTTCGGCATCTACAGCTACCTGGCCGTCACCCTCGGCCATGTCTTCTTCCCCTCCGGGAACGAAACGGTCCAGCTGCTCTCCTCCTTCGCGACCTTCGCGGTCGCCTTTCTCGTTCGCCCGCTCGGCGGCATGGTCTTCGGCCCGCTGGGCGACAAGATCGGCCGCAAGAAGGTACTCGCCGCCACGATGATCATGATGGCGATCGGCACGGGCGCCATCGGCCTCATCCCGTCGTACGCCACCATCGGCTTCTGGGCACCGGTCCTGCTGATCCTGTTCCGCCTCGTGCAGGGCTTCTCCACCGGCGGTGAGTACGGCGGCGCCTCCACCTTCATCGCCGAGTACGCCCCCGACAAGCGACGCGGCTTCTTCGGCAGCTTCCTCGAGTTCGGCACACTGGCCGGTTACGTCGGAGCGGCCGGCCTGGTCACGCTCCTCACCGCGTGGCTCGGCAACGACACCATGGAGGCCTGGGGCTGGCGCCTGCCCTTCCTCGTCGCCGCCCCGCTCGGCCTCGTCGGTGTCTACCTGCGGCTGAAGCTCGACGAGACACCCGCCTTCCAGAAGCTCGAAGCGGAGTCCGCGCACGCCTCGGAGGCCGCCGACACCGTCGAGACGACGGCCAAGGGCGACCTCGCCGACATCTTCCGCAAGTACTGGCCGACGCTGATCCTGTGCATCGCCCTCGTCGGCGCGTACAACATCACCGACTACATGCTGCTGTCGTACATGCCGACCTACCTGTCCGACGAGCTCGGTTACAGCGAGACCCACGGCCTGCTCATCCTGATCGGCGTCATGGTCTTCCTGATGCTGATCATCAACCAGGTGGGCCGCCTGAACGACCGCTTCGGCCGCAAGCCGCTCCTGATGGCCGGAATGCTGGGCTTCCTGTTCCTGTCGGCGCCGGCGTTCGTACTGATCGGACAGGGAAGCATCCCGGCGATGACGGCGGGCATGCTGATGCTCGGCCTTTCCCTGGTCTGCCTGCTCGGCACGATGTCGGCGGCCCTCCCGGCCCTCTTCCCGACGCACGTCCGCTACGGCTCCCTGTCCGTCGGCTACAACCTCTCCGCCTCCCTCTTCGGCGGCACCACCCCGCTCGTGATCACCGCTCTCATCAGCGTGACCGGCAACAACCTGATGCCGGCCTACTACTCGATGGCGGCGGCACTGGTCGGCGTGATCGCGGTGGCCTGCATGAAGGAAACCGCCCAGCGGCCCCTGGACGGCTCCCCGCCCTCGGTGTCCTCGAAGGAGGAGGCCGCCGAAATGGTCCTGGCGGCAGCCCCGGAACCGAAGTTCTGACCGGTTCCGCAACGGAACGGCCCGCCCGGCAATTGGGGCGGGTCGTTCCGTTTATTGGGCGTGACTGTCCGATAAACGGTTCGTTACTCCGTACGAGACCGCGAACCCGCGGCCGGGACGGAGGGGGCGATGGCAAGGAGTCCGTACACACGGGAGCGGCTGGCCGAAGCGGCGACGTCGTCGCGGACGCTGAGCGAGGCACTGGTGAAACTGCGGGTGGATCCGAAGAGCCCGACGAGGCGCGGGAGAACGAGGAACCGCCGGACCCCGCAGACGCTTCTGGTGGCACAGGAGCCCGGAACTGCCCGCCGCGTTCCCAGCGAACGGCTGAAGCAAGCCATGGCCGCACTCGGAGTCCGGGAACGCTGCGCAGGCTGCGGCACCGAGCCGCTCTGGCGTGGCCGGCCCCTGCCCCTTGAGGTGGACCACGTGGACGGAAACTGGCGGAACAATCGCCCGGACAATCTGCGCCTGCTGTGCCCGAACTGTCACTCGTCAACCGACACATATCGCGGCAGGTCGAAGGGGCGGCGCAACGTCGCCTCACGAGAGGCGGGAGCGGAGGCATGAGCGAGACTCGCCGCTACACGCGTGAGTTGCTCGCGAAGGCCGCTGACCAGTGCGCCGACATCGACGAAGTGATCGCCTTCCTGGGCACACAGCCGTACCAGAATCTGCGGCGCCATCTGCTCAGGCGTTTCGAGCACTACGGCATTGACGTTTCGCACTTCCCCCGACCGCGCCGTGGGCCTCACGGGGCCAAACAACCCCCCGGCCCCGACGAGTTGCGTGCCGCGATCTCGCAGTCGGTCTCCGTCGCCGGGGCGCTGCGTGCCCTGCAACGCCCCGACAACACCAGACTGCGTGCGCTCTTTCGCCGCTTGACAGACGAGTACGGGATCGACACCTCGCACTTCCTGGGGCAGGCACACCAGAAAGGCAAACCCGGCCCGGCGGCAAGGACGGCCGCAGAGGTCCTGGTGAAGCACAGCGGCAGGCGTCGTACGAAGACCGCTTGTCTCCGTCGTGCGCTGAGCGAAGCAGGCGTACCCGAGCGTTGCAACGAGTGCGGGACCGGTCCGGAGTGGCTCGGTCGACCCATGACGCTGGAGGTCGACCATGTCAACGGTGATTGGAGCGACGACCGGCCTGAGAACCTGCGGCTGTTGTGCCCCAACTGCCACGCGATCACCAGCACATGGTGCCGAGGCGGCAAGCGACGGGACCCATAATCCGAGCCCGCTCACCGACGCCGTCCCGGACCAGTAAAGTGGACGCGGTGCACGCGTCCGTACGCCAAGGGCGAGCGGCGATCTTTAGGTGGTCGTGTTTGTCGGTTCGAATCCGACCGGGCGCACAAAGCCGACGGCTCGGCCCGCGAATCCCGCGAGCCGAGCCGTTGCCCTGCACCGACGTCAGCCCAGCAGTTCCTTCACCACCGGCACCAGCGCCCGGAACGCCTTCCCCCGGTGGCTGATCGCGTTCTTCTCCTCCGGTGTGAGCTCCGCGCAGGTACGGGTCTCGCCCTCCGGCTGGAGGATCGGGTCGTAGCCGAAGCCGTTCGTGCCGTGCGGGGTGCGGCGGAGGGTGCCGAGGAGGCGGCCTTCCACGACGCGTTCCGTGCCGTCCGGGAGGGCGAGGGCCGCCGCGCAGGCGAAGTGGGCGGCGCGGTGGGGGGTGTCGATGTCCAAGAGCTGGGCCAGCAGCAGGTCGAGGTTGGCCTTGTCGTCGCCGTGGCGGCCGGACCACCTCGCGGAGAAGATGCCGGGCGCGCCGCCGAGGACGTCGACGCAGAGGCCGGAGTCGTCGGCGACGGCGGGCAGGCCGGTGGCCTTGGCGAGGGCGTGGGCCTTGAGGAGGGCGTTCTCGGCGAAGGTGACGCCGGTTTCCTTGACGTCGGGGATCTCCGGGTAGGCGTCCGCGCCGACGAGGTCATGGGTGAGCCCTGCGTCGGCGAGGATCGCCTTGAGTTCGGTGATCTTTCCGGCGTTGCGGGTGGCGAGGATCAGTCGGGTCATGCCCTTGATTATCCGGGCGTGCAGACCTTGCCGATTTCGGTGGCGGCGTCGGTGACCGGCTTGATGTCGGGGGTGGTGTCGCCGCTTTCGATGGCCTTGCGGACGGATTCGACGCCGGCGCCGAGGTCGTCGACGGCCTTGCTGAGGTCGGCGTTGTCGGTCTTGTCGCCGAGGTTCTTCAGTTCGCGGTCGATGGCGTCGAGCGATTCCTTGGCCTGTGTCAGGTCCTCGGTGCCGGTGGCGACGGCGTCCTGGAGGTTGCCGACGCTGGTGGCTATCGAGTCGGCGGTCTCGACGCATTCGAGTGCCTTGTCGAGGGCGCCGCAGCCGACGGCCGCGGGCAGGATCAGGGCAGCGGTGGCGATGGTGAGTGCGATGCGGCGGCGCGCAGTCATTCGGTACGGTCCTCCCCGGATACGGACGGGCGCACGGTTCGGCCCGTGCGCCCGTATCAGTGACGACGCCCGCTGAGGGCTTCTTGGTTGCTTCTTTACCCGAGGGCTTTCCCGTGGGCCTTCCCGCGGGCCTTCCCGGGGGCTTCGCCCGACGGCATCACCCGCGGGCTTTACCCGAGGGCTTCGACCTGGAGGGCGGCGAGGTCGGCGCAGCCGCCGGTGGCGAGGTCGAGGAGGGCGTTGAGCTCCTTGCGGTCGAAGGGTTCGGCCTCCGCGGTGCCCTGGACCTCGACGAAGCGGCCGTCGCCGGTGCAGACGACGTTCATGTCGGTCTCCGCGCGGACGTCCTCTTCGTAGCAGAGGTCGAGAAGCGGTGTGCCGTCGACGATGCCGACGCTGACGGCGGCGACAGTGCCGGTGAGGGGCTTGCGGCCGGCCTTGATCAGCTTCTTGCCCTGGGCCCAGGTGACGGCGTCGGCGAGGGCGACGTAGGCGCCGGTGATGGCGGCGGTGCGGGTGCCGCCGTCGGCCTGGAGGACGTCGCAGTCGAGCACGATGGTGTTCTCGCCGAGGGCTTTGTAGTCGATCACGGCGCGCAGGGAGCGGCCGATGAGCCGGCTGATCTCGTGGGTGCGGCCGCCGATCTTGCCGCGTACGGATTCGCGGTCGCCGCGGGTGTTGGTGGAGCGGGGCAGCATCGAGTACTCGGAGGTGACCCAGCCTTCGCCGCTGCCCTTGCGCCAGCGGGGGACGCCTTCGGTGAAGGAGGCGGTGCAGAAGACCTTGGTGTCTCCGAAGGAGATGAGGACGGAGCCCTCGGCGTGCTTGCTCCATCCGCGTTCGATGGTGACCGGGCGGAGCTGTTCGGGGGTGCGGCCGTCGATTCGAGACATGGTTCCGAGCCTATCGGCACATGGGTGAGGGGCCTGTTCCGGTCGGTCGGAATCAGGCCCCTCGGGGCGCGACGGCCGGCAGGGTGGCCGGCGGCTTGCCGTTCAGTTCACATCATGTCTTCGATGTCGGCGGCGATGGGGTCGGCGTCGGTGCCGATGACGACCTGGATCGCGGTGCCCATCTTGACGACGCCGTGGGCGCCGGCGGCCTTGAGGGCGGCTTCGTCGACGAGGCTGGGGTCGGAGACCTCGGTACGGAGGCGGGTGATGCAGCCCTCGATCTCCTCGATGTTGTCGATGCCGCCGAGCCCGGCGACGATCTTCTCAGCCTTGCTGGCCATGTCTTTCTCCCTGCGTTCGGAGCGTTGAGCGCTGTCGCGGCCCACCGTCTCGGCCCACCGTAGGTCTGGTTTGTCACGGTAACGCACGGTTGGCCCATCTTCACGGGCGAGTAACCGTCTTGTACCTAAAGATGACGATCACCGGTGCCGCGTCTCGCGACCGGCCTCCGGGGACCGTATCGCAACTGGTCTACACCAGTCTGCAGCACCTGCCAAACCAGGCCTGTTCCGGGAGGACCGATGAGCGCCGAGAGCGCGGCCCCGCCGCGGAAGAAGTGGTGGAACGGACTCTTCCAGGGCCTCCAGAAGATCGGCCGCAGCCTCCAGCTGCCGGTCGCCGTCCTTCCCGCGGCCGGCCTGCTGGTCAGCCTCGGCAACCTCTTCGGCGCCACGCTGGACGGTCCGTTCTGGGACAGGACCTCGGAGGTCCTGATCAAGGGCGGCGGCGGCATCCTCGACGGCAGCCTCGGCCTTCCCCTGCTCTTCTGCATCGGCGTCGCGATCGGCTTCGCGAAGAAGGCCGACGGTTCCACGGCCCTCGCCGCGGTCGCCGGGTTCCTCGTCTACTACAACGTCCTCAAGGCCTTCCCGGTCGACGGCACGGTGACGGAGGCGATGCCGGACGGCACTCCGCAGAACCCGGGGGTGCTCGGCGGCATCATGATCGGTCTGCTGACGGCCGTGATCTGGCAGCGCTACCACCGCACCAGGCTGGTCGACTGGCTGGGCTTCTTCAACGGCCGCCGGCTGGTCCCGATCATCATGGCGTTCCTCTGCTGTGTTCTGGGTGTGCTGTTCGGCCTGCTGTGGGACCCGATCGGCGACGCGCTGACCGCCTTCTCGAAGCGGCTGATCGACCTGGGCGCGTGGGGCGCGGGCATCTTCGGCCTCGCCAACAGGCTGCTGATCCCGATCGGCATGCACCAGTTCCTGAACACGTTCTTCTGGTTCCAGGCGGGCGAGTACAACGACGACGGCACGATCGTGCAGGGCGACCTGACGCGCTTCTTCGCGGGCGACCCGGACGCCGGGCTGTTCATGTCGGGCTTCTTCCCGATCATGATGTTCGGTCTCCCGGCCGCCGCCCTGGCCATCACCCACTGCGCCCGCCCCGAGCACCGCAAGCGGGTTGCCGGACTCATGTTCTCGGTCGCCCTGACGTCGTTCGTCACCGGAGTGACCGAGCCTCTCGAATTCTCCTTCATGTTCGTGGCGCCGCTGCTCTACGGGCTGCACGCCGTGCTCACGGGCGCGTCGATGGCGATCACCTGGGCCCTTGGCGTGCATGCGGGCTTCAGCTTCTCGGCGGGGCTGATCGACTACGTCGTCAACTGGCACCTGGACACGAAGCCGTGGCTGATCCTGCCGATCGGCGCCTGTTTCGCGGTGGTCTACTACGTGGTCTTCAGGGCAGCGATCACTTTGTTCAACATTCCTACACCTGGCCGCGAGCCGGAGGAGATCCAGCAGGACATGGAGCGCGAGGCGACGAAGTAGGCGCCCCGACCTGGGAGGCAGAGGCCTTGGAGCCCGTGCGGGCCCGGAGGCCTTTGCCTGCATTGACCTGATTGTTATGCGGCCCCGGAAATTCGCAGGTTCCTTATCCAACCCCACCGTGCTACAACAGGTCTACACCACTCAATGGTGTAGACCATGCGGTCCAGACCACGGCCGCATTTCCCCTTTGAGTCGCCGCCCTCCCCCGTTGTCTGTCCTCTGGCGGCGCCTTGCCCACTGGAGGATGTTGATGACCACGGCCAGCGCCGCCCCCGGCGCGGACAAGAAGAAGATGGGCGCGGGTGCGATGGCTGTCATGCAGCGCATCGGCCGCAGCCTGATGCTGCCCGTCGCCGTGCTGCCCGCCGCCGCGCTGCTGGTGCGCTTCGGCCAGCCCGACATGCTCGGCAAGGAGTCGTTCCCGGAGTTCATCACCAAGATCGCCGGTTACATGGCGGCCGGTGGCGGCGCTCTGCTCGACAACATGCCGCTGCTCTTCGCCGTCGGCATCGCGATCGGCTTCGCCAAGAAGTCGGACGGCTCCACCGCGCTCGCCGCGGTGACCGGATACCTGGTCTTCAAGAACGTCCTGGCCCAGTTCACGGACAGCAACCTGCCGAAGGTCGCCGCCGTCGCCGACGGCAAGATCGTCATGAACGAGGCCCCGGTCAACGCCGGTGTGCTCGGCGGTGTGGTCATGGGCGTCGTCGTGGCCCTGCTCTACCAGCGCTTCTACCGCACCAAGCTGCCCGACTGGGCAGGCTTCTTCGGCGGCCGCCGGCTCGTCCCGATCCTCTCGGCCTTCGCGGGCCTGGTCATCGGCATCCTCTTCGGCCTGATCTGGCCCTGGCTCGGCACCGGTCTGCACAACCTGGGTGAATGGCTGGTCGGCTCCGGCGCGGTGGGCGCGGGCATCTTCGGTGTCGCCAACCGTGCGCTGATTCCGGTCGGCATGCATCACCTGCTGAACTCCTTCCCGTGGTTCCAGGCCGGCACCTACGAGGGCAAGAGCGGCGACATAGCCCGCTTCCTCGCCGGCGACCCCTCGGCCGGACAGTTCATGACCGGCTTCTTCCCGATCATGATGTTCGCGCTGCCCGCCGCGTGCCTCGCGATCGTCCACTGCGCCCGCCCCGAGCGCCGCAAGGTCGTCGGCGGCATGATGTTCTCGCTCGCGCTCACCTCGTTCGTCACCGGTGTCACCGAGCCGATCGAGTTCACGTTCATGTTCATCGCGCCGGTGCTGTACGCGGTCCACGCGGTGCTGACCGGTGTCTCCATGGCTCTGACCTGGGCTCTCGGCATGAAGGACGGCTTCGGCTTCTCGGCCGGCGCGGTCGACTTCTTCCTGAACCTGGGTATTGCGTCGAACCCGTGGGGCCTCGCGCTCGTCGGTCTGTGCTTCGCGGCGGTCTACTACGTGGTGTTCCGCTTCGCGATCACCAAGTTCAACCTGCCGACTCCGGGCCGCGAGTCCGACGAGGAGCTCGCCGAACTGCAGAAGGCCGAGGCGAAGTAAGCCGTACGGCCCGCTGGAACGCCGAAGCCCCCGTCCTGTGCTCCACAGGGCGGGGGCTTCGGCGTTCGTCCGCGGCGGGGGGGACTCGACGTTCGTCCGCGGCGCGGTCAGATCTCGAAGACCGCGCCCGGGTGGGCGACCTCCGTCGGACCGCCGTACACGGCCTTGGCGTCCGCCAGGGTCCGCGCGGGGTCCGTCCACGGCGGGATGTGGGTGAGGACCAGCCGGCCCGCGTTCGCGCGCTGCGCGTACGCGCCTGCCTCGCGGCCGTTGAGGTGGAGGTCCGGGATGTCCTCCTTGCCGTGGGTGAAGGACGCCTCGCACAGGAACAGGTCCGCGCCGCGAGCGAGATCGTCGAGCCCGTCGCACACGCCGGTGTCGCCGGAGTACGTCAGCGTCTTGCCGCCGTGCTCCAGCCGGATGCCGTACGCCTCCACGGGGTGCGCCAACTTCTCCGTGCGTACGGAGAAGGGGCCGATCTCGAAGTGTCCCGACTTCAGCGTGTGGAAGTCGAACACCTCGCTCATGGAGGAGGCGGAGGGGGTGTCGGCGTAGGCCGTGGTCAGCCGCTGTTCCGTGCCCTCGGGGCCGTGGACCGGGATCGGGGCGCAGCGGCCGCCGTCGTGGCGGTAGTAGCGGGCGACGAAGTACCCGCACATGTCGATGCAGTGGTCCGCGTGGAGGTGGCTGAGGAAGATGGCGTCGAGGTCGTAGAGACCGCAGTGGCGCTGCAGCTCGCCGAGGGCTCCGTTGCCCATGTCGAGGAGCAGCCGGAAGCCGTCGGCCTCTACGAGGTAGCTCGAGCAGGCCGATTCCGCGGACGGGAACGACCCGGAGCAGCCGACGACGGTGAGCTTCATGGAGCTGGAACCTCCGTTGACGGGGAGGGCTGGCGGAATGTCGTGCGGTCCGTCGAGCGTAAGGCGCGAAAGGGCTGGTCGCTCCTCAGCCGCCCCGTGTTGTGGGTAACGTCACCCCCCGTCCCGGGGCCGGGACGAGGGGTGACATCGGGTGGTTCGTATGAAGTTGCGGCCGGTCCGCCGTGGAGGGGTACCCGGCCCGCAGATGCGGCGCGGCTAGGCCCAGAGCTGGCCCTGCAGTGTCTCGATGGCCGCTTCCGTGGTCTCTGCCGTGTAGACGCCCGTCGACAGGTACTTCCAGCCGCCGTCGGCCACCACGAAGACGATGTCCGCCGATTCCCCGGCCTTGACGGCCTTCTTCCCCACGCCGATCGCGGCGTGGAGGGCCGCGCCCGAGGAGACGCCCGCGAAGATGCCCTCCTGCTGGAGGAGTTCGCGGGTGCGGGTGACGGCGTCGGCGGAGCCGACCGAGAAGCGGCTGGTGAGGACCGAGGCGTCGTACAGCTCGGGGACGAAGCCCTCGTCGAGGTTGCGCAGGCCGTAGACGAGGTCGTCGTAGCGGGGCTCGGCGGCGACGATCTTGATGTCCGGCTTCTGCTCGCGCAGGTAGCGGCCGACGCCCATGAGCGTGCCGGTCGTGCCGAGTCCCGCCACGAAGTGGGTGATGGAGGGGAGGTCGGCGAGGATTTCGGGGCCGGTGGTGGCGTAGTGCGCGCCCGCGTTGTCGGGGTTGCCGTACTGGTAGAGCATCACCCAGGACGGGTTCTGCTCCGCGAGTTCCTTGGCCACGCGTACGGCCGTGTTGGAGCCGCCGGCCGCGGGGGACGAGATGATCTCGGCTCCCCACATCTTGAGCAGGTCCCTGCGCTCCTGCGACGTGTTCTCCGGCATGACGCAGACGATGCGGTAGCCCTTGAGCTTGGCCGCCATCGCCAGCGAGATGCCGGTGTTGCCGCTGGTGGGCTCGAGGATGGTGCAGCCCGGGGTGAGGCGGCCGTCCTTCTCCGCCTGCTCGACCATGTGGAGCGCGGGACGGTCCTTGATCGAGCCGGTGGGGTTGCGGTCCTCGAGCTTGGCCCAGACGCGGACGTCGTCGGAGGGGGACAGCCGCGGGAGCCGGACCAGGGGCGTGTTGCCGACGGCCGCGAGCGGGGAGTCGTATCGCATCAGCGATCAGACCATGCCGCCGGCGACGGCCGGCAGGATCGTGACGTTGTCGCCGTCGGCGAGCTTGGTGGAGATGCCGTCCAGGAAGCGGACGTCCTCGTCGTTCAGGTAGACGTTGACGAAGCGGCGCAGCTGGTCGCCGTCGACGATGCGCTCCTGGATGCCGTTGTGGCGGGACTCGAGGTCGGCGAAGAGCTCGGCGAGGGTGTCCCCGTTGCCTTCGACGGCCTTGGCGCCGTCGGTGTAGGGGCGGAGGATGGTCGGGATGCGGACCTCGATGGCCATGGCGTGGGCTCCTGTTGTGGAAGGTGGCGTAGGGGCGCGCGGCTGTGGCCCCCGCGCGAGGGGGTGGTGCTGGCTGAGGTGCGCTGGGCCGTCAGGCCGCGGCGCGGGCCGTACACATCGCGCTGGCGAGGCGGCACAGGTCGACGTGCAGCCGCGCCACGAGCAGCAGGGTGCTCGGCGTCTTGTCGCTCACGTCATGGGGAACCATGCGGTCATCGTATCGATTCCCGGTCCGGATCCCGGAGTGTGATCTCGCATCCTGGACGTCGACGGCTCACCATTCGGGCAGGGGTCGGACAGGCGATGGCCCGAGCGCCGGTGGAACGGTGTACGGCGACCCCGTTTTCGCGGACGTCGGCGGGCGGCTGCGACGTCGGGACGCCGGCCGGGGCGACGGGGCGACGGCGATCCGGACGCCCCTCAGCGGCTGGTCCTAGTACGCCTCGACGACCTGCACGTCCTCTTCGGTGATCTCGCCGTCCACGATGCGGAACGAGCGGAACTGGAAGGGGCCCGCGCCGTCGGTGTCCGCCGTGGAGACGAGGACGTAGTGGGCGCCGGGCTCGTTGGCGTAGCTGATGTCGGTGCGGGAGGGGTAGGCCTCGGTCGCGGTGTGCGAGTGGTAGATGATCACCGGCTCTTCGTCGCGGTCGTCGAGCTCGCGGTAGAGCTTGAGCAGGTCCCCGGAGTCGAACTCGTAGAAGGTGGGCGAGCGAGCGGCGTTCAGCATGGGGATGAAGCGCTCCGGGCGGCCGGAGCCCTCCGGTCCGGCGACGACGCCGCAGGCCTCGTCGGGGTGGTCCTCGCGGGCGTGGGCGACGATCTGGTCGAAGAGGGCCTGGGTGATGGTCAGCATGAGCGACAGGATAGGCAGATGGCCTCCGGACACGAGATCCGGAGGCCATCTGTTGAGACGGGTATCGGCCGACGCCGAGACGGGTGCCGGCCGACGCCGTGATCAGTGGGACGTGTTGGCGTACTCGCGCGGTGCGCGGTCGGCGATCTGCGGGTTCTTCCGCTTCAGCACCTGCCAGCCGACGGCCAGGCCCAGGGCCCAGACGGCTGCCACGTAGAGCGAGATCCGGCCTGCCTCGTCGAGCGCGACCATGGCGGTCACTCCGACCAGGAAGAGCAGGGCGACCCAGCTGAAGAGCGCGCCGCCGGGGGCGGGGAAGGACGAGGCGCGCAGTCGTCCGGCGTCCACGGCCGAGCGGTAGCGGATGTGGCTGACGAGGATCATCATCCAGGTCCAGATGCCGGCGGCCGTGGCCACGGACACGACGTATCCGAACGCCTTCTCCGGGACGACGTAGTTGAGGACCACGCCGATGCCCATGAGGGCGACGGAGACGGCGATGCCGACGGCCGGGGTGCGGCGGGCGTTGAGCTTGCCGAGCGCCTTGGGGGCTTCGCCGTTGGCGGCGAGGTCGCGCAGCATGCGGCCGGTGGAGTACATGCCGGAGTTGCAGGACGACAGGGCCGCGGTGAGCACCACGAAGTTGACGATGCCGGCGGCGAGCGGGATGCCGATCTTCTCGAAGGCGTGGACGAAGGGGCTCACGCCTTCGGAGAACTCGGTCCACTTCACGACGGAGAGGATCACGACCAGGGCGCCGACGTAGAAGATGATGATGCGCCAGGGCAGCGTGTTGATCGCCTTGGGAAGGGTCTTCTCCGGGTTCTCGGACTCGCCCGCGGTGACGCCGACGAGCTCGACGGCGAGGTAGGCGAACATGACGCCCTGGAGGGTCATCAGGCTGGAACCGATGCCGTTGGGGAAGATCCCGTTGTAGGACCAGAGGTTGGTGACCGAGGCGGTGTCACCGGCGTCGGAGAAGCCGAGGGTGAGGACGCCGAGACCGATCACGATCATGCCGATGATCGCGGTGACCTTGATCATCGAGAACCAGAACTCGACCTCACCGAAGATCTTCACCGAGATCAGGTTGACGCCGAAGAGCACGACCAGGAAGACCAGGGCGCTGACCCACTGCGGGATCTCGGGGAACCAGAAGTGGATGTAGATGGCGGCGGCGGTCAGCTCGGCCATGCCGGTGACGATCCACATCAGCCAGTACGTCCAGCCGGTGACGTACCCGAAGAACGGGCCGAGGAACTCCCGGGCGTACTCGGCGAAGGAGCCGGAGACGGGCCGGTAGAGGAGCAGCTCGCCGAGCGCTCGCATGATGAAGAAGATGACGACACCCGCGAGGGCGTACATCAGGATGATGCTGGGTCCGGCCTTGGCGATGTTCGCCCCGGCGCCCATGAACAGGCCCACGCCAATGGCTCCGCCGATGGCGATCATCTGGACCTGGCGGCTCCCGAGTCCACGCTCGTAGCCCTCTTGCGAAGTGTTGCCACCGGCCTCGTCGCCGGTGTGCTTGTCGACCTGCACCGAGGTCATGGTGATGCGCCTTTCTCCATGCCGATCCGCGCCCGCTGCGTCGCGCGGCTGCGGATCAGATCGTGATCCCCCCGGATGTGGATGGAGTGCCACCGGCGGTCTGCCGGCTGTAGCGCACTCGGGAAACAGGGGTGGCGTCCCCGAGCGATCGTGAAGATGTATCACGGCCCCAGCAGTGATCCACTGCGGCGAAAGTGGCCCACGTCACAGGTAGAAGCGGACAAAGAACACGCGGAGTGAGGAACGGGGAGGCCCCATTGACGGGATCGTTATCCGGATTTGAGCATCCGCTGAGCGAACGAGGCGACAGGTGCCCCATGCACCGATCTCAGGGCATCAGGGTCTCGACGAGCGTCTCCTGGAGCGCGCCCAGCCAGAGGTAGGCCATGACCATCGGCTTGCGCGGGTCGGAGTCGGGAAGGCGGTACAGGTCCTCGTTCTGGTCCTCGTCGCTGACATCGAGGCGAGTGCCTATGGTCAGCCGCAGGTCGTTGAGCGCGCCGAGCCAGTGCCGGCAGTCCTCAAGGCCCAGCTCCAGTACGGCGCCGCCGTCACCGTCCCGCGCGAGGGAGTCGAGGGACCGTACGACCGCGAGGGCGTCCTCGCGCTTCTTCGTGCGCAGGTCGGTCTCGGTGTAGCGCCTGAAGTCGGAGGAGGCGGCGCGCAGTTCCTCGTCCGGCGGCCCTGCCTCCGGGTCGGTGTAGGCGTCCGGGAACAGGCGCGCGAGCGCCGGATCCGTGGGCGGCTCGCTCGGACCCTCCGCGAACAGGGCGGCCAGCGGGTCCTCCCCCCGCGCCGGTTCGTCGCCGGGCCCGATGAGCTCCAGCAGCTGGACGGTCAGGGAGCGCAGGATCGAGATCTCGACCTCGTCCAGGCGGGCGGCGGCCCCGCCGCCGGTCAGCGGCTCGAAGTGAGAGCTCATCAGCCGCGGTCCTGGGTGAGCGTGGCCCACAGTCCGTATCCGTGCATCGCCTGCACGTCACGCTCCATCTCCTCGCGGCTGCCGCTGGAGACGACAGCGCGTCCCTTGTGATGGACGTCGAGCATCAGCTTGTGCGCCTTGTCCTTGGAGTAGCCGAAGTAGGCCTGGAAGACGTAGGTGACGTAGCTCATCAGGTTGACCGGGTCGTTGTGCACCAGCGTCACCCAGGGCACGTCCGGCTCGGGGATGGCGTGCGTCTCCTCGGCCGACTCCGGTCGTTCGATCTCTACGGGCACAGTCACTCCACCCATGCTGCCACCCGAGGGCCCTCGTCGCACAAACGGCCCCGCCGCCTTGCGGCAACCTTCCGCCACGACATCTCGTCAGAGTGACGAAATGTGCGCTAGCATCGCAGTCATGAACACAGCAGACCTTGGGCTGCCGGTGGACGTGCCGTCGACCGCGCTCTTCACCGACCAGTACGAGTTCACGATGCTGCAGGCGGCGCTGAAGGCCGGCACGGCCGAACGGCACTGTGTCTTCGAGGTCTTCACCCGCCGCCTGCCGGAGGGCCGCCGCTACGGCGTGGTGGCGGGAACCGGCCGCGTCCTGGACGCCGTGGAGAACTTCCGCTTCGAGGCGGGCGTCCTCGGCTTCCTCAGGGAGCGGCGCATCGTCGACGAGACCACGCTCAAATGGCTGGCCGACTACCGCTTCAGCGGCGACATCTGGGGCTACCCGGAGGGCGAGGTGTACTTCCCCGGTTCCCCGATCATCCGCGTCGAGGGCTCCTTCGCCGAATGCGTGCTCCTCGAGACCGTGATCCTCTCGATCCTCAACCACGACTCGGCCATCGCCGCCGCGGCCTCACGGATGTCGACGGCCGCGGGCGGTCGCAGGCTCATCGAGATGGGCGCGCGCCGCACGCACGAGCTGTCGGCGGTCGCCGCCGCGCGCGCCGCGTACGTGGGCGGCTTCGACTCCACCTCCGACCTCGCGGCCGGCTTCCGTTACGCCATCCCGACCGTCGGCACCAGCGCGCACGCCTTCACCCTGCTGCACGACAGCGAGCGCGGTGCCTTCCAGGCGCAGGTCGCCTCGCTCGGGCGGGGCACCACGCTGCTCGTCGACACCTACGACGTCGCGGAGGCCGTCCGTACGGCCGTCGACATCGCCGGGCCCGAGCTCGGAGCCGTCCGCATCGACTCCGGTGACCTGCTGCTCGTCGCGCACCGGGTGCGCCAGCAGCTGGACGAGCTGGGCGCGGTCGACACCAAGATCGTCGTCACCTCGGACCTCGACGAGTACGCGATCGCCTCGCTGGCCGCCGCACCGGTCGACGCGTACGGCGTCGGCACCCAGCTGGTCACCGGCAGCGGGCACCCCACCTGCTCGATGGTCTACAAGCTCGTCGCGCGCGCCCAGTCCGCGGGTCCCGCGGCGCCGCTCCAGGCGGTGGCCAAGAAGTCGCTGGGCGGCAAACTGTCGGTCGGTGGCCGCAAGTGGGCCGCGCGCCGCCTGGACGTGGACGGAGTCGCGGAGGCCGAGGTCATCGGGGTCGGCGAGGTACCGGCGGAGCTCGCCGAGCGCCAGCTGCTCGTGGAGCTGGTGAAGGGCGGCGAGGTCGTCGCCCGCGAGCCGCTGGACGCGGCACGTGAACGGCACATCGCGGCACGGGCCAAGCTGCCGTTGTCCGCGGTCCAGCTCTCGCGGGGCGAGCAGGTGATCCCGACCGAGTACGTATGAACGGCGGGCGAATGGGCACGCGGTCCGCACCCACCGTGACGAGCGTGCCACGCCCCCTCCCGCGCGACGTGACAAGTGGCTACGCTCGGTAGTTCACGCCCGGCGTGCGAGCGGCAGTGCGCACCGGGCGTGCGAGCCGCTCGTCCCACTCCGCCACCTCCCCCGCCGACCTCCCTCCCCACCGAAGGACATCCGCCATGCACCGCGCGTTGATCGTCGTGGACGTTCAGAATGACTTCTGCGAAGGCGGCAGCCTCGCGGTGGCGGGAGGTGCCGACGTCGCAGCCGCCATCACCGACCTGGTCGGTCAGGCCCAGCCGGGCTACCGCTACGTGGTCGCCACCCGCGACCACCACATCGAGCCGGGCGCCCACTTCTCCGACAACCCCGACTTCGTCGACTCCTGGCCGCGGCACTGCGTCGCCGGCACGGAAGGCGTCGGCTTCCACCCCAATTTCGCGCCGGCCGTCGCGTCGGGCGCGATCTCGGCGGTCTTCGACAAGGGCGCGTACGCGGCGGCGTACAGCGGCTTCGAGGGCACCGACGAGAACGGCTCGACGCTGGCGGAGTGGCTGCACGCGCGCGAGGTCACCGAGGTCGACGTGGTCGGCATCGCCACCGACCACTGCGTCCGCGCCACCGCACTCGACGCGGCACGAGAGGGCTTCACGACACAGGTCCTGCTGGACCTGACGGCGGGGGTCGCCGAGGCGACGACGACGCGGGCGCTGGAGCAGCTGCGGGAAGCGGGCGTGGAGCTGACCGGCAAGCCGGTGGTCTGACTATGCCGGGCGGCGGAGGAGGGCTCGGGCCGGGTGCCAGAGTTCTGCTGTCGTGTTCCGGTCCGGACGCCACAGCAGGCCGTCCGGATGGTGCAGCACCGCCGTGATCTCGTCCGGTGTCGGCGGCTCCGCGTTGCCCCGCAGATACACCGCTCTGAACCCGAGGTTGCGCAGTCGCGTCAGTGCTCTCGCGCGGTTCGGTGCGTGGACCAGGAAGCGGACCGTTCCCTCGCCGCCGACCGGGTTCGGCAGGCTGAGCGCGACGACCACGCTGCCGTTCGGCAGCTTGCAGAAACCTCCGCCGGGCATGCGGAACCACTCCCCCGTGAGCTCACTGTCAATAAGGACTTCGTCAGACGCACCTAAACACGATCGGCCGCCGCCCGCTAGAGGGCGACGGCCGATCACGCTTTGACCTGCGATGTTGTCGATTACTTGGTCGACGGACCAACCTTGATGGTGATCGTCTCGCCGTTGCGCGGCTCCTTGACGATCGCGATCTTGGTGTTGGTGTCAGTTACCTTGACGCTGCCCGTCGGGTTCTCTGCGTACCAGTAGACGCCCTTGCGGTCGTCGAAGACCGGGTTCCCGCGCTGCGAGGCGATCCACTGCGGCTTGTCCGCGTTGTGCAGCCAGAAGCTGTCCGTGCGGTACGTGCTGAACGACGAGTCGAACGTCTGGATCTTGTTGCGCAGCAGCGTGCCGTCCGCCCACTTCATGGGCTTGGCGTGGGCATCGACCGGAAGGATCAGACCCTGCCCGTGGTGGGCGCTGGTGTTGTTGTCCTTCTGGGAGGTGTCCCACTGCCAGATCATCAGACCGTTCTGGTAGGGGTAGTGCTCGACCCAGCCGTCCTTGGGCGCCTTGAAGCCGAAGTTGTACGGGCCGACCTTGAGGGTCTTGTCGTACGACACGTACTGGCGGTTCTCGGCGATGTAGTACTGCTCGTACTCGAGCGTGAAGGACTCACCGATGCGGTTGAAGCCCTTCGCGGTCCAACCCTCGACCTCGCCCTCGGCGTTGTCCGAGAACACCGGTGCGCCGTCGGCCTTGATCGTGATGGCGTCGGCCGCGAAGCCCTTGCCCGCCACGCCGCCGTCCGTCTGGTAACGGAAGCGGACGTCGACCTTCTTGCCCGCGTAGGCGTCCAGCGAGTAGACGAGCTTCTTGTGACCGCCCGACGGGCCGGTCAGCGCCGGCTTGTCGCTCGCGTCACGGGTGATGGCCTTGCCGTCGGCCGTCCCGTCCACCGGCGTCCAGTTGGCGCCGCCGTCCGTCGACACCTCGGTGTAGAGGTAGTCGTAGTCGGCCTCGATGTCCCACCAGCCGTCGAGCTCCAGAGAGGCCTTCGCCTTGCCGGTGAGGTCGACGGAACGGGACAGGGTGTTCTTGAGGTCGTCGCCCATGTCGCTCCACCACTGCTTGGAGCCCTCGGAGGGCTTCACGACAGTCGTGGTGACGGGCTTCTTCGGCAGCTCGACGACGAGCGCCTGCGGCTTCTTGGTGTTGTACGCCGACACACCCAGGGTGTGGGTGGACTTCGTCGCCGCCTTCGCCGTCTCGTAGTTGAGCCAGCCCAGCTGCAGCTTGTCCCAGCCGGTCATGTCGCCCGGCAGGTCGCCGATGGAGTCCTTGCCGGTGCCCAGCCAGGAGCCGGCCGACATCAGGGTCCAGTAGCCGGTCGAGTTCTCGCCGGCGCCGGAGGTGTCGTAGTGGTCCGGCAGGCCGAGGTCGTGGCCGTACTCGTGGGCGAAGACGCCGAGGCCGCCGTTCTCGGGCTGCACGGTGTAGTCGCCGACCCAGATGCCGGTGTTGCCGATCTGGGTGCCGCCGGCCTTGTTGTTCTCCGGGCCGGACTTGCCGGCGTCGGTGCCGTAGGCGTACCAGCGGTGCGCCCACAGGGCGTTCGGGCCCTCCGCGCCGCCGCCGGCCGACTCGTCCTCACCGGCGTGGACGAACTGGAAGTGGTCGATGTAGCCGTCGGACTCGTTGAAGTTGCCGTCGGCGTCGTGGTCGTACCGGTCCCACTTGTCGTACTCGGCGAGCGTCGCCTTGATCTCGGCGTCGGTCCTGCCCTTGGCCTTCTGGTCCGCGGCCCAGGCGTTCACGCCGTCACGGACGGCGTCCCAGGCGTTGGCGCAGTTGGACTGGCCGCAGTAGTTCGAGCCGTAACGGGCCTCGTTGTAGTCGACCTTGACCCAGTCGGAGACCGTGCCGTCGACCGAGTAGCGGCCGGAAGAGGCCTTCTCGTAGTACGTCTTCAGCGACTGCTTCGGCCGGCCGTCCTTGTCCTTGCCGGTGCCGAAGTAGAGGTCCTGGAAGTGCTGCTGGTCGTAGTCCGCCTGCCAGGCGGTCGAGTTGTCCTTCGACCGGTCGGGCTCGGCGATCTTGTTGTGCAGCGGACCGGGGGTGCCGCCGTACTTCTTGACCGGCGGCTTGGGGCCTTCGGCGCCGTCCGGGTCGAACATCGTGGTGTCGTCGACCTTGTCGCCGAACTCCACGAGGATGGTGAAGATCTTGTCGGTCTTCTCCCGGGCGAGCTCGACGTACTTCTTGTCGTCGAGCTTGATCACCTTGGAGCCGCCGCGCGACTGCACGGTCGCGTCGCCGGAGATGACCTGTTCGAGAGCCGCCTGGCGCTGCTGTTCCTGCTGCTTGCTGAACGGACCCTCGAGGTCGTGCTCGACGTGGCCCTTGATGGGAGCCGGGTCGTGCCGCTCGATGCCCGCAGGGTCCGACGACTTCTGGCCGTCGGCCTGCGCACTGGTGAACGCAGACGCGGTCGCGGTGGTCGCGGCAAGGGCCACGAGCACCGCGGACGCTCTGAACGTCCGTCGCTTGCTGGTCACTTGATGGTGTCCTCCCCCGCGTTCCGTCGCCGCCGCGGACCGGTTTGTGGGGTCATCCGCGCGCGCGGTATACGCGTCTCAAGTGACGACATTCGACCGGAGTTGCGGAAGAAAAGACAGTCCTTGACTTGGACATACCAACTGCACTATGCAGGAGCACAGCTCCGCTATACGGACGATGTCGAATCGGGACAAGAGGCGCACAATTCAAGCCACTTGGCCGGTCGAATGACCCCGTGCGCCCCCCCATGCATCGGCACCGTGGGTTAGGTCACGCTTACTGCCCGTTCGACAGGGGCATCCACCGTCATAGAGTCTGTGTCAGTGCGAACTGTCCCAGAGACTCCAGACCTGCCCCTGTCCCGAGGACGGATACCGTCATGCCGCGTCCGACTGCCGCACAGCTCGCCTCCGGTTCGGCCACCGTCGTCATCTCGACGGTCGCCCTCCTGCTGCTGACCCGCACGACCAACGGCTTCGCGGTCGCCGCGATCGGAATCGCCTCTCTGGGGCTGGGAGTGCTGGTCGCTCTGGCTCTGCCCGTTCGCCGCGGCACCACGCAGGCCGAAACCGCCCGTGGGGCAACGGCCGCCTCCGCCGCCCCGGGCGGTCCCACCCACCATCTACCCGACGCCCGCGCCCACTCCGGCGCCGAGGCCAGGGTCGGCGAGCACTCGCTACGCCGCTGACACCACCACCGTCTTGCCCGCCTTGTCGTGCAGGCCCTGCCGGTACGGCTTGTCGGTGAACACGGTGATGAGAATGACCAGCCACCAGACGCAGAAGCAGCACACCAGCGCCGGCACCCACAGCACGACAGCGCGCAACAGCGAGGAGCCGGTGTCGGGCACCCTGCCGTCGTTGAGCATCGCGACACGCAGCTTCATGATCTTCTTGCCGACGGTCTGGCCGCCCATCTTCGTCATGATGGTGTCGTAACCGACGTACGCGACAAGGGAGATCAACGACCACAGCCACTGCTGGCCGGTGTTCACCTGGTCCGCGAAGTCGTCCCAGTCGTCGCCGCCGGTGGCCACGTCGAAGCCGCCGAAGAGCAGGGAGATGAGGAACAGCGGCACGAAAACAATGATCATGTCGATGAGCCGGGCCAGCACGCGCTTGCCGAAGTCGGCGAGCGGCGGCATGCCCGCGAGCGGGTCGGCTCCTCCGTACGGGCCGCCGTACGCCCCCCCGTCGTACGGCGGAGGCTGACCTCCGGCGCCACCGTACGGGCCGCCGGCACCACCCGCGCCGTACGGGCCGCCGGCACCACCCGCGCCGTACGGGCCGCCGGTGCCGCCCGAACCACCGGGCGGAGAGTCGTAAGGCGAACCGCCGCCGCGCGTCGGGCCGTCCGACGGGGGCGGGGTCGGCCCCCCGGGCTCCTGCGGTCCCTGCGGCTCCTGCGGTTCCTGCGGTTCCTGGGCCTTCTTGCGGAAGGGGTCGTCCTCGGGCGGCTGGCCGGACGGCGGCTGGTCGTTGCTCATGGGGGCAGTGCACCCTGCCCCCCACGCCCCCGCAACGGCTCGCGCGCGTTCGGGGGAACGCCTGCGCGGGAGCCGTTGCGGAAGCAGCGGAAGGAGGGTCAGCCGGTCACGAACGTGTGCGCCGCCTTGTCGTGCCAGCACTGCCGCCACGGGCGGTCGAAGAGGCACCACAGGACATTGAGCACGCCCACCACGAGCACACCGAGCACGCTGTAGAGGAGCCAGCGGCGCAGCGCGCCGCCGAACGACGGCGGCTCATGGGTCTCGATGTCCACGACCTTGAGTCCGCAGAGCTTCTTGCCGACGGTCCGGCCCCACCTGGCGGTCGGCAGCGACTCGTAGAGCAGACCGAGGACGAGCAGGGCGCCGAGGACGATGCCGATGTGGCCCGCCGTGGTGGCGTCGAGCAGCCAGACGGTCACCGTCTCGCCGGACAGCTTCGCCGCCTCGATCTTGCCGTCGATGTGGGTGCGCGCCTGGTCGAAGACCGGCACGGCGACGGCGCCGACGAGCGCGCCGAGCAGCACGGTGTCGATGAGGCGGGCGGCGAGACGCTTGCCGAGAGCAGCGGGGCGGGCCGCCGCCTGGGCCTGCGCGGCGGCCAGGAACGGGTCGTTGACCGGCGGCTTCCACGGCAGGACGGGCTCGTTGTCGTCCCCCGGGGACTGGGCGAGCTGGTGCACCTGCTGTGCCCAGGACGCAGCGCCGCCGCCGGCGCTGGTGGTGACGGGCGGCTGGGACTGGGCGGGCGCCTGCTGCTGGGGCACGGCCGACTGGGCCTGGGGTGCCTGGGCCTGAGGTGCCTGGGCCTGCTGCGCGGGCGTCGGCCGGGCCTGCGGCTGGGGCCGGGCGGTCGCACCGGCCTGCGGGGCGCGCTGGGCCGGACCCTGCTGGGCCGCGGCCCCTTCCGTGTCCGCCCCGAGCGCACGGATCGTCATCGTGCCGTCGGCCTGCGGGGCGGAGCCGCCCGGCCGCCTGGCTCGGATGGTGACGGTGTTCTCGGCGGGCTGCTGCGGTTCGGGCGTGCGGGGGCTGTCCGCGGCGGCACTCGTTCCCGCACCTGACGGGGCGGCACCGCCGGGGCGCAGCGCGCGGATGGCGACGGTGCCGTCCGTCGGCGGCTCACCGGCGGAGGCCGGGCCGCCCAGCGAGCGAACCCCGCCGGGGGCCTCGTCGTCGGCGGGCCCGCCCTGCGGACCCGCGGAGCGCATGCCGGGCAGCTTGCCCCCGGTCGGGTCCGTGGACGGTGCGTCGGACGGGGCCGCCCGGCGCGGGTCGGACGCGACCGGCCGCTCGGGTGTACGGGGATCGGTGCCGCCCCATGACACCCGGCTGTCCAGGTCGCCGCCGAAACCGGCCTGGCGCGCGACGTCTGCCTGCCAGGCGCTCGCCGGTTCGGGACGCGACGGCTCGTCGGAGGGCTCCTCGTCGAGGAAGACCGGTCCCGTCTCCTCCATGGAGGCAGTGGGCGCGGGCGGGGCGGGGGCCGCCACGGCCGGAGCCGAGGAAGCCGCCGAGTGGGGCGGCGTGGGCATCGCCTCGCCCGCCTTCGGGGCGGGCCTGCTCGTACCGGGCACCCACGCCGCACCGTTCCAGTACCGGACATATCCGGGAATGGACGGGTCCGGGTAGTAGCCGGGCGTGGGGCTGCCGTCGCCGGTTGCCGGGGTTGGGGCGCTCATCACCGTGGTCCCGTATCTCTTCGAGGCCTCAATTCAAGGCACCACATCTATCAGACCCGCGCGCACCGCTGGGCCGGTCCTGCCGTAACGGCCACTTTCCGGTCACGATGCCATCACAGAAAGTTATTACCGAAACACGCGTCATGGTGACGGCGGGAGCCTGTCTCTTCCTGTGAGGCCCGATCGGCGGGCCGCCCAGAAGGCGTACAGGAAGGAAGTGGCCATGCACA
Source organism: Streptomyces sp. NPDC006283 (assembly GCF_040613325.1). Classification (NCBI taxonomy): domain Bacteria; kingdom Bacillati; phylum Actinomycetota; class Actinomycetes; order Kitasatosporales; family Streptomycetaceae; genus Streptomyces; species Streptomyces sp. NPDC006283. The sequence goes on from NZ_JBEXRZ010000017.1 coordinate 57,548, forward strand.
CCGTGGTGGAACGTGAGCTCGAAGTGAACCTGGTGCTGTCCCCCGAGCGCAGCATCCCCGTCCCAGCCCGGATGACCTACCGGACCCAGGACCCCTACGCCGTGCACATCGTGTTCCACTTCGGCTCCGACCATCCGGTCGACTGGACGTTCGCGCGCGAGCTGCTGGTCGAAGGAGTGTTCCGGCCGGCCGGGACGGGGGACGTACGGGTCTGGCCGTCGAAGAACGGGGGCCGCGGCGTCATCCTCATGGCGTTGAGTTCACCCGATGGTGACGCCCTGCTGGAGGCGCCGTCGTCGGCGGTCTCCGCATGGCTGGAGCGGACTCTGCGGATGGTCCCCGCGGGTTCGGAGTCGGAGCGGCTCGGCATCGACGAGGCCCTGGCCGAGCTGCTCGCGCCGGCCGGCGCGGACGAGCTGCGCGCCCACGGCCCCTCCGGTGACCCGCAGGACGGCGACGTCTGATCGGCGCCGTCCATGCCGGTCGAGTGCGTACGCCCGAGGCGGCCACGGCCTCAGAAGAGCTTCCCCGGGTTGAGGATGCCGAGCGGGTCGAAGGTCTGCTTGATGCCACGCTGCAACTCGAGGCTCACCGGCCCGAGTTCGCGGGCCAGCCACTCCTTCTTCAGCACGCCGACGCCGTGTTCGCCGGTGATGGTTCCGCCCAGTTCCAGGCCGAGCGCCATGATCTCGTCGAAGGACTCGCGGGCACGGCGCGACTCGTCGGCATCGAGGTGGTCGAAGCAGACGACGGGATGGGTGTTGCCGTCGCCTGCGTGCGCGCAGACGCCGATGGTCAGGTCGTACTTCTCCGCGATGGCGGCCGTTCCCTCGATCATGGCGCCGAGTTTCGAGCGCGGTACGCAGACGTCGTCGATCATCGTCGCCGACTTGACGGTCTCCAGTGCGGTCAGCGACATCCGGCGGGCCTGGAGCAGCAGTTCGGACTCGGCAACGGTGTCGGCGGGCACCACCTCGCTCGCGCCGGCGGCCTCGCACAGCGCGCCGACGGCGGCCAGGTCGGCCGCGGGATCCGGTGTGTCGAAGGCGGCGAGGAGCAGGGCCTCCGTCGTCTCCGGGAGCCCCATGTTGGCCAGTTCGTTGACCGCGTGGACGGTGGTGCGGTCCATGATCTCGAGCAGTGAGGGGGTGTGGCCTCGCTCCATGATCGCGCAGACGGCGTCGCAGGCGGTGGCCGCGGAGGGGAACTCGGCGGCCAGCACGAGCTGCGCCGGCGGCTGCGGGCGCAGCGCCAGGACTGCCTCGACAACGATGCCAAGGCTGCCCTCGGAGCCGACGAAGAGCCGCGTCAGGTCGTAGCCGGCGACGCCCTTGGCGGTGCGCCGGCCGGTGTTCAGCAGCCGCCCGTCGGCGAGCACGACCTTCAGCCCGAGGACGTATTCCGCCGTCACGCCGTACTTGACGCAGCACAGGCCGCCGGAGGCGGTGCCGATGTTGCCGCCGATCGTGCACATCTCCCAGCTGGAGGGGTCCGGCGGGTAGTACAGGCCGTGCTCGCCCACAGCGCGGGAGAGCACGGCGTTGACGACGCCCGGTTCGACGACGGCGATCCGGTCGACCGGGCTGATCTCCAGGATCCGGTCCATCTTGGTCAGGGACAGCACGATGCAGCCGTCGGAGGCGTTGGCCGCGCCGGAAAGGCCCGTACGGGCGCCCTGCGGGACGACCGGCACGCGCAGTTCCGTTGCGGTGCGCATGACGTGCTGCACCTGCTCGACGGTGCGCGGCAGTACGACGACCGCGGGAGTGCCCGCCGCGCAGAAGCTCGCCATGTCGTTGCCGTACGACGCGGTGACGTCCGGGTCGGTGATGAGGGCTTCGGCGGGAAGGCCTGTGCGCAGCCGCTCGAGGAGATCGTTCATGATCCCCAGCCTCGCACCCGGGGCCATCGGTGTGAACCCGTATGCGTTCCGTTCCACGGGTCAGAGTGTGTTCTTCGTATTGGCTGGGTGCTGCCGCACAGTGAGCGCCATGAGGAGCAAAACCCTGAAGAACGCCGCTGTCAGCACGCTGGTCGGCGCGGCACTGGTCACCGGGGTGATCATGCTCGCGCCCGGGTGGGAGAAGAAGGAGGCCCCACCGCCCGCGGCAGGGCCCGCGGCGCGGGCGCTCGCCGCGTCCGACACCGGCGCGCCGCCCTCGCTCGCCGATCTGAACGTGCTGATCCGCGACCGGGAGAAACTCGTCCGCGGCTTTCCGGACGACGCACTGTCGTGGGCCCAACTGGGCTCCGCCTACGTCGAACGGGGGACACGGCTCGGGCGGACGGACCACTACCCGAAGGCGGAACGCGCGCTGCGACGCTCGCTGCGCGAGCTCCCGGCGTCCAAGGGCAACATCGACGCGCTGGTCGGGCTGGCCGAGCTGGCCAACGCCCGGCACGACTTCGCCGGGGCGCGCGGATACGCGGAGAGCGCCAGAAAGCAGAAGCCGAAGCGCTGGACCGTGTATCCGGCCCTGATCGACGCGTACCACGGGCTCGGCAAGTACGGCGCCGCGGGCAAGGCCATGGACAAGCTGCTGGAGCTGCACTCCGGACCGCAGGCGCAGGGGCGGGAGGTGACCGTCTACCGGAACCGGGGCTGGCGCGAGGATGCCGCGGCGCTGGCGTACGGCGCCACCGCGAACTCCCGGACCCCGACCGAGCGGGCCACGGCCCTGCACCGGGAGGGCGAACTGGCCTGGGAGCGGGGCGAGCCCGAAGACGCGGTCGGGCACTACACCGACGCGCTCAAGGCCGTGCCCGAGCACTACCCGTCGCTGGTCGGACGGGCCAGGGCCCTGGCCGCACTCGACCGCACCGACGAGGCGCTGCACGACTACGAGATCGCCCTGAAGAACCTGCCGCTGCCGGAGTACCTGCTGGAGGCAGGCGAGTTGTACGAGTCGCTGGGGCTGAACGGGGACGCCACGACCCGGTACGAGCTCCTGCGCAAGCAGGTCACCCGCGCCGGGGAGCACGGCGTCGACGGGGATCTGGTCCTGGCCCGCTACGAGGCCGACCACGGCGACCCGGCGGCCGCGGTACGCCGTATGCAGGGCGAATGGCGGCGCGGCCACCGGAGCGTGGAGGTCGCGGACACGATGGGCTGGGCGCTGTACAAGGCGGGACGGCCGGAGGACGGTCTGCCGTTCGCGAAGCTCGCCAACAACCAGGGAGTGCGCAGCGCGCTGTTCTCGTACCACCTCGGGCAGATCCAGCGCACGCTGGGCGAATACGGGGCGGCCCGGCGCAACATCGACGAGGCGCTGCGGACGAACCCGCACTTCTCTCCGCTGCTCGCGCCGCGGGCGCGCGCGGCACGGGAGTCGCTCGGCGACCCGCCGCTGGAGGGGCCTGCGGACGTGATGGGCGAGCCGTGGGACACGGAGGAGTCGGAGTCGCCGTCGGAGTCACCGTCCGCGTCGTCGTCGCCTTCGGCGCCCTCGCCTTCGCCGTCTGCTTCGTCCGGGCCGTCCGCGGCTGCGGAGAAACCGACGTGGTCGCCTGCTCCCGTTCCGTCCTCTGCACCGGCATCCGAGCCTGCGACGGGGTCCGCGGCACCGGCTGCGGCGCGACCCGCTCCGCAGGTGCGTCCGGTCCTGCCGTCGGCGCCGGCGACCGCGGGCTGACGGGCGCGGCGTCGGCGCCGGCGGCGAGCGGGCGCGGCGGGGCGGGGCGGGGGCGCTGCATAGCCGCGGGGCGCGGCATCGGCGCCGGGCGGCGGGCTTATGGGGCGCAGCGTCGGCGGCGGGCGGCGGCGGC
>NZ_JBEXRZ010000018.1:0-59715 GCF_040613325.1 Streptomyces sp. NPDC006283
CAGCCCTTGCCCACGTCGCCGTACCCGCACACGACCGCCGTCTTGCCACCGATCAGCACATCGGTGGCACGGTTGATCCCGTCGATCAGCGAGTGCCGGCACCCGTACTTGTTGTCGAACTTCGACTTCGTCACCGCGTCGTTCACATTGATCGCCGGGAACAGCAGCGTGCCGTCACGGTGCATCTCGTACAGACGGTGCACACCCGTCGTCGTCTCCTCCGTCACACCACGGATCTCGGACGACAGCTGCGTCCACTTCTGCGGGTTCTCAGTGAGGGTGCGGTTGAGCAGGCGCAGGATGTAGCCGTACTCCTCGCTGTCCGCCGTGGCGGGGTCGGGAGCCGCGCCCGCCTTCTCGAACTCGACGCCCTTGTGGACCAGGAGGGTGGCGTCACCACCGTCGTCGAGGATCATGTTCGGGCCGCCGGTGGGGGTGTTCGGCCAGGTCAGCGCCTGCTCGGTGCACCACCAGTACTCCTCGAGCGTCTCGCCCTTCCAGGCGAAGACGGGGACACCCTGCGGGTCGTCCACGGTGCCGTTCGGGCCGACCGCGATGGCGGCGGCGGCGTGGTCCTGGGTCGAGAAGATGTTGCAGGACGCCCAGCGCACGTCGGCGCCCAGGGCGACCAGGGTCTCGATCAGCACGGCGGTCTGCACGGTCATGTGCAGGGAGCCGGTGATGCGGGCGCCGGCGAGCGGCTGCGCGGCGGCGTACTCCTTGCGGATCGACATCAGGCCGGGCATCTCGTGCTCGGCGAGGGTGATCTCCTTGCGGCCGAAGGCGGCGAGGGAAAGGTCGGCGACCTTGAAGTCCTGGCCATTGGCGACAGTCGACATGCGAGCTGCTCCTCGTGGTTCGGGTCGAGGGTGATTACGGCTGGCTCTGCGGCGGCCAGGGCACACGAATGCCCGGGAGTCCACAGGACAGTCCGTCGGAGGCCCTCTCTCCCTCGGCCGGTCCGCACGGGACCGCCCGACCGCCATCAGCAGCGACGTCTGACTGGTGACGAATCTACACCGATCGGCGCAGCCGACCCCAGCCCGCCCCTGAGCGGGTTCCGGCCAGTTTGCAGGCGCCGTGGCGGGGAGACGCAGCGCGACCGGGGCTTTGGCCGTGGCCGGAATCTGTTGCACGATGCTGCGACATCCTGCTGCGGGACCGGGGGCATCCGCACCAGCGCAACCATCGCAGGGCGAGCGTTAGGAGAACCACGTGACCAGTCCGGCGAGCGGGCAGCAGAAGGTGAAGCTGCTCGCGGTGACCGCCTGTCCGACAGGCATCGCCCACACGTACATGGCCGCAGAGAAGCTGGCACAGGCCGCCGAGGAGCTCGGCATCGAGATGAAGGTGGAGACGCAAGGATCCATCGGGGCTGAGAACGTTCTCTCTGACAACGATGTCAGAGACGCGGACGGCATCATCATCGCCGCGGACAAGGACGTCGACCGCAGCCGTTTCGTGGGCAAGCGCGTCTTGGCCGTCGGCGTGGCAGAGGGCATCCGTCACCCTGAGGAACTGATCGACCGGGTGCGGAGCGCGCCGGTGCACAGTGCGGACGCCGGAGACGGGGGCAGCACCGGGACGCCGGGCACTCCTGCAGGTGGCGGCGGAGGCAAGGAACGCAGCATCGTCTACAAGGCGTTGATGAACGGCGTCTCCTACATGATCCCGTTCGTGGTCGTGGGCGGATTGCTCATCGCCATATCTCTGGCGCTCGGGGGTGACGCCACCGCAAAGGGCTACGTCATCCCGGAAGGCACCTTCTGGGCCCATGTGAACGCGGTCGGGGTCGTCGGCTTCGAGCTGATGATCCCGATCCTGTCGGGCTACATCGCCTACGCCATCGCGGACCGCCCCGCCCTGGTACCGGGCATGATCGGCGGCTGGATCGCCGGGCACGGAGAGTTCTACGACTCCGAGGCGGGCGCCGGTTTCATCGGAGCCATCGTCACCGGCTTCCTCGCCGGATATCTGGTCCTGTGGATCAAGAAGGTCAAGGTCCCCAGGTTCGCCCAGCCGATCATGCCGATCATCGTGATTCCGATCGCGGCGACGACAGCCCTGAGTCTGTTCTTCATCTACGTCATCGGCGAACCCATCTCGTGGGTCTTCACCCATCTCACCGACTGGCTCAGCGGTATGACGGGCACCAGCGCGATCCTGCTCGGCGCGCTTCTCGGCCTCATGATCGCGTTCGACATGGGCGGACCGGTCAACAAGACCGCGTTTCTGTTCGGAGCGGGGCTCATCGCCACCGGCAACCAGACCGTGATGGGCATGTGCGCGGCCGCCATCCCCGTCATGCCGCTGGGCCAGGGCCTCGCGACGCTGATCCGCCGCAAGCTGTACTCGGAGCAGGAGCGCGAGACCGGTGTGGCCGCGCTCTTCATGGGCATGTTCGGCATCTCCGAAGGCGCGATCCCGTTCGCCGCCGCCCGTCCCGCGCAGGTCATTCCGGCGAACATGCTGGGCGGCGCCGTCGCCGGTGCTGTCGCGGGCATGGCCGGGGTCGAGGACGCGGTACCGCACGGCGGCCCGATCGTGGCGGTCCTCGGCGCGATCGGCGGAGTGCCGATGTTCTTCCTGGCGGTCGCTGCCGGCACGGTGGTCACCGCGATCACCACCAACGCACTGATCGGTATCAACGACCGCGGCACCCGCCGCGCCGCACCTGACCTCGTCCCGGCCGGTGTCGCAACCGGTGCCGCAGCCAGTACCGGAGTGAGTGCCGCGGCGGAAACCGGCGCCTCAGCAGGCGCCGGAGACCGTGCGGGGGCCGAGGCTCTCGTGCCGGAGTCGGCGAGTGCCGGAGCGGGGGTGGCAAGCGGCACGACCGTCTTGGAAGCCGAGGCCGTGAGGACGGCCGCGCCCGCCGCACCAGCAGCAGCGGCTGAGACGGAGCCCGCGGACGAGGTCCTGTCCGGCTATCTGACCGCGCAGACCGTCAGGGTCCGGCTCGAGGCCGCCGACAAGGACGCTGCCATCCGCGAGATGGCCGCGATGCTCGCCACCACCGGCAAGGTCGCCGACCCCGAGGCGCTGGTGCGGGCGGCATTGGCGCGCGAGGAACAAGGAACGACGGGGCTCGGCGAGGAGATCGCCATCCCCCATGCCAAGACCAATGCCGTCACGTCGCCGATCGTCGGATTCGCGCGGTCCTCGCAGGGCGTGGAGTGGGGTTCGCTCGACGGCACCAAGGCCAAGCTGATCTTCATGATCACAGTCCCGGAGGCCGCTGCGGGCGACGAGCACCTGCGCATTCTGGCCATGCTGTCGCGCAAGCTCATGGACACGGAGTTCCGTGAGCGTCTGACCGCGGCGCAGGACGAGGCCGCTGTCCTCAGCGTGAGATCCGGTAGCCCACCGGGATGTCCCGGGCCTCGTGGTCTTGCCCCGATCCGGTTCCGCAGGGTGCGGGCGCCGTGCATCGTCTGCGCGGCGCCCGCGGCGGTTCCGTGCCGGCGTCCGCCGCGCAGGAGCGGGTGCTCGAGGACAACACCGTGCCGCGATGCTCGCGGCCGCGGCCGGCCTGACCGGTGCGGGTTGCAAACTCGCCGGGACGGCGGCGCCCGGCTGCGTACGCCCGAACCGTCGGCAGCCGGCCGCGTCGCCTGAACGATCAGCGCCCACCCCGCACATGGCAAGCGCCCGACCCCGTCCCCACCCCGCATAACGGGGTGGAACGGACAAGGCCCCCGGACCGCCATGGTCCGGGGGCCTTGTCACGCGCGATCGCGCCGGGGGCTCAGTGGCCGTCGGCGCCCACGGACTTGGCGGAGTCGACGCCCGCCGCGGTCGCCGACTCGTTGTAGATGTCCGGCTCGAGGTAGATCACTCGCGCGATCGGCACGGCTTCGCGGATACGGGCCTCCGCGGCGTCGATCGCGTTCGCGACCTCGTCCGCGGTCTCGTGCCGCTCGACCGCGATCTTCGCCGCGACCAGCAGTTCCTCGGGGCCGAGGTGGAGCGTGCGCATGTGGATGATGCGGGTGACCGTCTCGCCGTCGACCGTCGCGGCCTTGATCTTCTCGATGTCCTCGATGCCCGCGGCCTCACCGAGCAGCAGCGACTTGGTCTCCGCGGCCAGCACGATCGCGATCGCGATCAGCAGGACACCGATGCACAGGGTGCCGATGCCGTCCCAGACGCCGTCGCCGGTGGCCAGCGCCAGGCCGACACCGCCGAGGGCGAGGATCAGACCGGCCAGCGCACCGAGGTCCTCGAGGAGGACGACCGGAAGCTCGGGGGCCTTGGCGCGGCGCACGAACTGCGTCCAGCTGAGCTTGCCGCGCAGGAGGTTGGACTCCTTGATGGCGGTGCGGAAGGAGAACGTCTCGGCGATGATCGCGAAGACGAGGACGCCCACCGGCCAGTACCAGGCCTCGATCTCGTGGGGGTGCTTGATCTTCTCGTAGCCCTCGTAGATGGCGAACATGCCACCGACGGAGAAGAGGACGATGGAGACGAGGAACGCGTAGATGTAGCGCTCGCGCCCGTATCCGAAGGGGTGCTGCGGCGTCGCCTCGCGCTGGGCCTTCTTCCCGCCCAGGAGCAGCAGTCCCTGGTTGCCCGAGTCCGCCAGCGAGTGGACGCTCTCCGCAAGCATCGACGACGAACCGCTGAACAGGAACGCCACGAACTTGGCCGCCGCGATTGCGAGGTTGGCGGCGAGTGCCGCCACGATCGCCTTGGTACCGCCTGACGCGCTCATGTTTGCCGGATGTCCCTTCGTACGTACGCCGACCGGTCCCTTGCCCGGTCTTTGCGGTGCGCCATTGTTGCAGCACCCGCCGGCGGTGCCGACTCAGGCCACCACTGTTGCCCGGAAGACGGTGCCGGGGCCTCCCCCCGTGCCCGAGATCTCCGCTTTCTCCCCTGCGGGCACGAACGCCGACTCGCCGGGCGCCAGGGTCAGTTCACCGGCGGTGACGCTGCCCGCCGTGCACAGCAGGATCTGCGGCGTGGACGCGGTGACGTCACGGGGCTCGGCGTCCGGCGCCAGCACGTAGCGCGACAGCCGGAACTCGTCGACAGGAGTGTCGTAGACCTCCTCGCCGGACGGGGACACCTCGGGGCGCAGGATGCCGGGCTCGCTCGCCTCGAACCGGACGATGCGCAGGAGTTCGGGGACATCCACATGCTTGGGGGTCAGCCCGCAGCGCAGCACGTTGTCGGAGTTGGCCATGATCTCGACGCCGAGACCGTCGAGATAGGCGTGCGGCACGCCGGCGCTGAGGAACATGGCCTCGCCGGGCTGCAGTCGGACGTGGTTGAGGAGCATGGCCGCGATGACACCGGGGTCGCCTGGGTAGTGGTGGGCGAGTGTCGCGTACGGCGCGTAGTCGCCGCCGAGTCGTTCGGCGGCCGCCGCGGCCTCCGTGACCGTGTGCGCCATTTCCTCGCGGTCCGCGGTCAGTACGGCGGTCAGCACCTCACGGAGGGCCCCCTCCTCCGGGTGGGCGTGCAGCAGGTCGACGTACGGCTTGAGTGAGTCGACGTCGAGTCCGGCAAGCAGTTCGGCCGACTCCGCGGGCGCGCGGAAGCCGCACAGACCGTCGAACGGCGTGAGCGCGCAGATCAGTTCGGGCTTGTGGTTGGCGTCCTTGTAGTTGCGGTGCGGTGCGTCGATGGGGACGCCGGCACTCTCCTCGGCGCCGTAGCCGTCCCTGGCCTGGGCGAGATCGGGGTGTACCTGGAGGGAGAGCGGGGCACCGGCGGCCAGGATCTTGAGGAGGAACGGCAGGCGCGGACCGAACTTGGCGACGGCCGCCTCGCCGAGTTCCCGTTCGGGGGCGGCGGCGATGACCTCGAAGAGCGGCTGCTCGGCCGCGCCGCCGCGGGTCAGGCGGGACGGCGCCCCCGGGTGGGCCCCCATCCACATCTCGGCCTGCGGCTCACCGGTCGGAGCGACGCCGAGCAGCTCCGGAATGGCGGTCGTGGACCCCCAGGCGTAGGGGCGCACGGTGTTGGCGAGGCGATCCATGATCTTCCTTGGTCCTTCATCGGTACGTCGTGGTGCGGGGTGCGTGGTGATGCGGGGCCCGCCGGTGAGGCGCTGCTACGGCGTGGACTGGGCGTCTACGTCTGGTGGTTGCCCGAGGAGGCGAGGGCCAGGTACACCGCCGCGAAGTCGGTGATGGTGAGCAACTCGGCGATCGACTCGAGCTGCGAGCCGTCCTCCGGTTCGAGTTCACTGATCGGCGTGTCATGGCTGAGTGCGAGCTCACGCGCGGCAGGCGCCGCGGTGAGGCCGCCGATCGCCCTGTCGCGCAGGAGTACGACACGGGCCCGGAGCGCCTGCGGCTCGTCGACCCGGTCGCGGAAGAAGTCGTCGGGGTCGGCGCCTGCCGCGAAGTCGCCCACCAGGAGGACGCCGTGGGCCGGCAGCGCCTCCGGCAGTTCGGCGGCGAGCGCGGGACGTCCCGCGAGCTCGGCCAGGACCGCGGCGAAGCGGCGGCCCGCGGGGGCGGCCCCCGGGCCTTCGGTCCAGATGAGCGGCAGGCTGTCGGCCAGGTCGGCGGCGAGCGTCTTGGCCGGGTTGCTGTACGTCGCGATGGCGGGTCCGCACCGTTCCGCCGTGTGGTCGAGACGGTCGGCGACCTTGGCGACCGTCTCCGGCGGTGCCTCGATCAGACCGACGCGGTCGAGGAGCGCGAGAAGCGGCGTGAAGAGCGCCCACAGCGCGCCGGGCGCGGCCGCCTGCACCTCCTCGTACGTCTCGTACGGCGCGGTGGCCATGGGGACGACCAGGCCGTGCACCCCGTCCACCGCCTCCGCCAGCGGTGAGCGCTGGGGAGAGATGGCGACGATGGTGCAGCCACGCCGGTAGGCCTGCTCCGCGAGCAGCGCGAGCCCCGGCTCACTGCCGTCGGTGGTGGTCAGGAGCAGCAGGTCGAGCGAGCCCGCCCAGCCGGGCAGAGCCCAGCGCAGGGCGCCTGCCGCATGCGCGACACCGGTGGGACGCAGGGCGATGACGGGCGCGGAGGCCCCGGCCAGGGCGCCGACCAGGTCCGCGACTCCGAGCGCGGCGGTGCCGGGACCCGCGACGAGGACGGCGCGCGGGCGGCCCTCCGGGGTGAGTTCGGCGATGCCGGCTTCGTCGGCGTGCCGGGCTGCGGTACGCACCCGTGCTCCTGCCTCGGCCGCGCCGCGCAGAAGACCTCTGCGGTCGGCGCGGGCCAAGGCTTCCGGAGCGTCGAGGAGCGACTCGTCGAGCATGAGGGTGGGCCTCCGATCGCCGTGCGCGTGCGGGGGGTCTGTGCGGTGGTACGGGACGGATCCGTCCCGTACGGCCTCCGTCTAGGCGGGGCGGCGTGCCTCGTCCACAAGGAGCACCGGGATGCCGTCCCTGACCGGGTAGGCAAGGCCGCAGCCCTGGCCGGTGCAGATCAGCTCGGGCGTTTCGGCTGCCGTGCGGTCGTCGAGCGGGGCGTGGCAGGCCGGGCAGGCGAGGATCTCCAGGAGGCCGGCTTCGAGCGGCATAACAGCGGTGTCCCTTCGGGCATGTCACACATCAAACGGAGCGGTTGCGGTCGCGTCGGACATGCGGTGACGGTCAAGCGGATCAGGCCTCGTCAGCCTACCGCCGGGGGGCGGGGTGCGGCTCGTTCTGGAGGCACCCGCCGGACGCTGTCGCGCGAGGGCGGGGTGTGCACGGGTGGGGACCGGACGTCCCCACCCGTTCGGTCGAGGGCCCTTGCGTTCGGATCAGGCGCGCACCAGCGCCAGGACCTCGTCGCGGACCTTGGCCATCGTGGCCTCGTCGCGCGCTTCCACGTTCAGCCGCAGCAGCGGCTCCGTGTTCGAGGCGCGCAGGTTGAACCACCAGTCGGCGGCCGACACCGTGAGCCCGTCCAGTTCGTCGGCCGTCACGTCCTGCCGGGAGGCGAACGCCGCCTTCACGGCGGCCGCGCGGCCGGCTTGGTCCTCGACCTGGGAGTTGATCTCTCCGGAGGCCGCATACCGGTCGTACTGCGCGACCAGGTCGGACAGCGTGCCGTCCTGGGAGCCCAGCGCCGCGAGCACGTGGAGAGCCGCGAGCATGCCCGTGTCCGCGTTCCAGAAGTCGCGGAAGTAGTAGTGCGCCGAGTGCTCACCACCGAAGATCGCGCCGGTGCGGGCCATCTCCTCCTTGATGAAGGAGTGCCCCACCCTGGTGCGCACCGGGGTGCCGCCGTTCTCGCGCACGACCTCCGGGACCGACCACGAGGTGATCAGGTTGTGGATCACCGTGCCGCCGGGGTGCTTGGCCAGCTCACGTGAGGCGACGAGGGCGGTGATCGCCGAGGGCGGGACGCCCTCGCCCCGCTCGTCGACGACGAAGCAGCGGTCCGCGTCACCGTCGAAGGCCAGGCCGAGGTCCGCTCCCTCGGAACGCACGCGCGCCTGCAGGTCGACGATGTTCGCCGGGTCGAGCGGGTTCGCCTCGTGGTTGGGGAAGGTGCCGTCGAGTTCGAAGTACATGGGGACGACGGTGAGCGGCAGCGACTCGAAGACGGTGGGAACCGTGTGACCGCCCATGCCGTTGCCCGCGTCCACGACGACCTTCAGGGGGCGCATGGCCGACAGGTCGACCAGGGAGAGCAGGTGGGCGGCGTAGTCGACCAGCGTGTCGCGCTCGGTCACGGTGCCGGGCGTCCCCGCCGGGGCCGGTGCGCCGTGCTCGGACCAGGTCTCCACGAGTTCACGGATCTCTGCCAGGCCGGTGTCCTGGCCGACGGGTGCGGCGCCGGCCCGGCACATCTTGATGCCGTTGTACTGCGCCGGGTTGTGCGAGGCGGTGAACATCGCGCCCGGCAGCCCCATGTGCCCGGAGGCGAAGTACAGCTGGTCGGTCGAGCAGAGGCCGATGAGGGTGACGTCGGCGCCCCGGGCCGCGGCGCCGCGCGCGAAAGCACCCGAAAGGCCGGGGGACGAAGGCCGCATGTCGTGACCGACGACGATCGCGTCCGCTCCCGTCACCTGGACGAAGGCGGCACCGAACAGTTCGGCCAGCGACTCGTCCCACTGATCCGGCACCACCCCGCGGACGTCGTACGCCTTCACGATCGCAGACAGATCAGCAGCCACGGCCCAACCCCTTCTGAAGTCCATGTTGTCACCACAAACTACCGGCACGGGAGGGTTCGGCGGCCCGGCCCGGCCCGAAGGGACCGCGCCCCGGCTCGAAAGGAGTCATGCGCCTTGTGCCAGGGGCCTCGCCCGGTGCGCGACGCGATGCGCGGGGCACGAAACAGGGTTCGCAGCGGGGGCTGACAGGGCCCGGAGACCAGCAGGGGTCAGGAGTCGGGCGAGCGCAGCACTCGCAGATGGCCGCGGCGGGCGACCTCCATCGGGTCGGCCGAGCGCCGGCCCCCTTGGCCACCGGCCTCCGCCGTACGCCCCTGGGGGCGCGCCGCCTCGCGTACGGCGTTCGCGAGTGCTTCGAGATCGTCGCCGCTGGGGCGGGCCGGGGCGGAGCCGTCCGTGAGCCGTACGACTTCCCAGCCGCGTGGCGCCGTCAGCCGCTCGCTGTGCTCTGCGCACAGGTCGTAGCAGTGGGGCTCGGCGTAGGTGGCGAGCGGACCGAGGACCGCAGTCGAATCGGCATAGACGTACGTCAGTGTCGCGACGGCAGGGCGGCCGCACGCAGTGCGCGAACAGCGACGTACAGGGCTCACGACGTTGGACGGTACCGCACTCTTGAGCGGGCTGCGACGACTCTCCACCAGGTCACTCCCCCGTGTCGTCGTTTGACATCGGACATATGGGCAGCTCGAGCAACTGGCCTGACCTGCACGGAAAGAGAACCACATGGGCGACGGCCACACGCCGCGTGGTCATGAGTTGAGGTCAATCAGGTCAACGGCATCGAGATCACCGATCGCGAGAGCCGCCGAATCGAGCCCAACGTTGGCCGGAATGTTCAATTGGCGACATGCCTGCCGCCCCGTGGCTTCGGGGCGATCGTCGCATGCCGGGGAGAGCTACCCTGCGTCAGTGATGGACAGTCCTGTACCGCCCCGACCGGCAGAGCCGAGGCCCCGTCGCCGTGACCGGCACGGGCGAGGCATGCGCGGCCCCGTCGCCCCTCCGCAGGTACCGCTCGCCGCCAGCCGCGCCGACACCTTCCGTGACCTGGTCCTGGACTCCGTGGAGCGGCTCGAGCGGCGCTGGCCGCAGCTGGCCGACGTCGACTTCCTGGTGCTGGAGGTGCCGGGCTCGCCCGACGAGTCGGTGCCCCTGGGCAGCGCCGTCCCTGCGGACAAGGAACGACCTGCGCGGATCATGATTTATCGTCGCCCGGTCGAAATTCGGACAAAGAGCCGCGACGAACGAGCACTTCTTGTCCACGAAGTCGTCGTCGAGCAGGTGGCCGAGCTGTTGGGGCTGGCCCCCGAATCGGTCGACCCCCGCTACGGGCAGGACTGAGGCTCCGGCCCGCTACGGGCAGGACCGAGCCTCCCTGCGGCGACCCGCACCGGACCCGACCGCGCGGGGCAGGCCCGGCACGAGGACAAGCCCGGCGTGAAGTACACCCGATCGCGTCAGTCGTCGAGCACCGACAGGTCCTGCTCCGCCTCCGGCACCGCCACCGTGCCGCGGTCGTCCGGCATCGTCTGCACGGTGAACATCGGGATGCCGTCCTCGGCGATCTCCAGCGACCGCGACGCGTGCACCGGGCCCCCGGCGACCGTCTCGACCGTGAGCGCGTACGAGCCCTTCAGCCCGGCCGGCACGGGCGCGGTGATGGCCAGTGTGGTGCCGGCCTTCACCTTGTACGTCTTGGTGGTCGGGCTGCCGCCCTCCGTGCCTGCCGATGCCGTGACCTTCACCTCCGCGGCCTTGTCCGGTGCCGTCAGCGACAGCAGCGCACCCTTGGCGCGGTTGTCGGCCACCGAGGCGCGCTCGCCCACCGGCGCGGTCGCCGGGATGAAGGCGATCTCCTTCTTGTCGCCCTTGCCCCGCACCACGCGCAGCGCGGCGACCACCGGAGTCGCCCGGCCGCTCTCGGCAGGGCTCAGGATCAGCGAGCCGGCCTCGCCCCGCGTGATGTTCTCGAGGTCGACGCTCGCCGTCATCCCTGACTTCACGTGCAGCGTCTCGTGCCCGGCCGGGGTGATGGTGCCGGTCGCCCCAGCGAGCTGGAGCTTCAGCTCGGCGTCGTCGTCGCCGGGGGCGAAGGCCACCAGCTGCACGGAGGTCGCGTCCGCCGGGACGCCGGGCAGCACGGCCGTACCGGACGGGTCGGCGGAGGCGCTGAGCCAGTCGCTGCCGCTGTCCTCGTCCGCGGACCGCACGACAGCGCCCGTCCGGCCGGTTCGGGTGGTGACATGGACGGTCACGTCCTCCGCCGGATCGGAGGTCAGGGTCGAGAGCAGGACGGGGACGCTCGATCCTCCGGGGACCGTGATGCCCTCGGTCAGGTCGCTCTTGAGCGCACCGTCCTTGCCGAACAGCTCGATGTCGACGACGGCGGCGGCCTCGTCCGGGTTGGTGAGATGGACGTAGTCCTGACGCTTGTCGTCGAGCGAGGCGGCGGGGAACCAGAAGTCGGTGTCCGGCGCGGTGCAGCTGACGCCGAGGAGACCGCGGCCACCGCCCGCGGCGACCGTGGTGGTCTGCTGCGCGGTCCACCCGGGGGCGAGCCGGCCGGTGGCCGTCCCGACGAGCGCGGGAGCCTGGCCGCCGCTCTCCTCCGCGGAGACGGGCTTGCCGGGCTCCTTGAGCGCGAGCAGGGGCTTGTCGGAGGCGGACTCCTTCGCCTCGTCCTTCTCCTCGTCCGCCTTGTTCTTGTCCTTGCCCTTGTCGTCCTTGGCGGCGTCCGGGTCAGCCAAGGTTGCGGAGGACGGCTTCAATTCGGCGGAGTCGGCCTCGGCGCCTTCCTTCGCGCCGTCCTTGGCTCCCGGCTGCGCGCCGGGCTTCGCAGCCGGGGTGAACGACGTGTACTGCGTCTCCGCGAGATCCGAGCTGCTCGGCGCGGGGCAGAGCAGGCTGGAACGTTCGACGGGCAGCCGTGCCGGCGCCTCGCCCGCCACCGGCTCGCCGCCGTCCGGCCCGGTCAGCGAGGCGAAGCCGGTCACCGCGGCGAGGGCCGTGGCGACCGCGATCAGGGAGATGGTCGTGCGCTTCACTCTGACTCGCCTCGCGTCCTGCCCGGGGCCTGCGCCGGGGGTTCTGGGTACTGGCCGCCGTTCGGGTCGCCGTAGCCGTAGGGGTCGTACTGGCCGTCCTGCGGATGCTGCTGGTACTGGCCGTCCGGCTGGTACTGGCCGTTGCCGTACGCAGCGGTCCCGTACGGGTCCGACGGGTAGGACTGCTGGTACTGGGGGTCGCTGTACTGCTGGTCTCCGCCGTACTGCTGCGTGTCGCTGTACGGCTGCGCGTCGGCGTACTGCCGGCCGTCTCCGTACTGCTGCTCGCCGCCGTAGGACCGGCCCTCGTCGTACTGACCGCCGCCCTGGTACTGGCCCTGGCCGTACGAGGCGTCGTGGCCGGCGTCGGCGTACGACTGCGTGTCCCACTCGCCGTACTGCTGCTGCGGCACCGCGGCATACGGTGCCGGCTGCTCGGCCGGCCGCTGCTCCTGTGCCTGCGCACCGCTCTGCCCGGTGGCCTCCGCATCCGCGTCCGCCTGCGCGGAATCCGCCTCTGCCTGCGCCCGCAGCCTGCGTGCCCTGCGGCCCTCCCCGGACACCGGCTGGTCCGGTACGGCGGCGGGGTCGTCCGGCAGATCGTCGTCGACTTCCCGCCGCCGGCCCGGCAATGCGAGGACGAGCAGCACGAGTGCGAGGAACGCCTGGATCCAGATCCAGGCCGTGTGCGTCGCCGGGTCGTCGTACGTGAGAGCCAGGCGGCCGCCCTCGGCGGGCAGCTCGAAGCCCTGCGCCCAGCCGTCCACGGTGGTCTTCTTCAGCGGGGTCCCGTCGAGCGTGGCCTGCCAGCCCTCCGCGGCGCGGTCCGCGATACGCAGGATCCGGCCGCTTTCGCCGTCGGGGATGTCGGCGTGCGCCTCCACGGCGTCGGAGGCCACGGGCAGCGGGTCGCCCTTGCCGGTGACGATTGTGGCCCTGGCGACCTGACGGTCCACACGCCACAGCGCGCTGCCGTCGAGCTGGCTGAGCCGCGTCAGGCCGGGGGTGGCGTCGAGGACGCGGCTGGTCTGGCGGGGCGCTCCGTCGCGCACGAGCACGTAGCGGATGGCGAAGCCGCTGAGCTGGCTGGTCTGATCCGCGCCGGAGCCGGCGACCAGGTTGGCGACGATCGTGTCGAGGCGGGCGTCGCCGCCTCCGGCCTCGGTCAGCTCGGCGTCGCCGAGACGGCCGCCGGAGCCGCGGACAAGCGTGTAGGAGACCCTGGCCGGCGAGCTGCCCCCGAGGACGAGGGTGCGCGGCTGGTCCCGGGTGTCGCTCTCCTCCGCGACGAACGCCGGCACCTGGACCGGGTCGCGCCGCTCGAGCGGTCCGCCCGCGCCGCTCAGCATCCAGTTGGCCGCGGCGACGACCGGGGCGAGAGCCGCGGCCAGCGCGACGAGGGCGGCGACGGGCTGGCGCCAGCCGAAGCTCTGGGCGGCGACGCGGGTGCGTCCGCCCTCCGCGCCGAGCACGGCGGCGGCGAGCAGCGCGATGCCGTAGACGAGTGTGGCCGGTCCGGCCCAGCCGGCGCCGGTGTCACCGGAGCCGTTGACGAGCACCGCGAAGACGAGCGCGACCAGTGCGACGGTCCAGGCGCCGCGGATCGCGAACTGGCGCTCCTCGCGCAGCAGGGCGCCGAGCGCGGCCAGCACGATGCCGATCATCAGGAGGCCGCCGACCGTTCCGGGGCCGCCGGGGCTGATGCCGAGCAGGTCCGTCGCGCCGGCCGTGCCGCCGCCGTACTCGCGCCCGGCCTCGCGGAAGAACGCGGAGGGGCTGGTCAGCAGGGACAGCGACCAGGGGGCGAGGACGAGCACCGGCGTGCCGACGGCCGCGAGGAAGCGCAGCCCGTAGGCGGTGATGTCGTCCCGCCGCAGGACCAGAACGGCGATGCCGAGGACCACCGCGATCGTCCACACGACGGGCGTGAAGGCCATCGCGAAGGTGAGCAGCAGCGCGTACGCCCAGGTGGCTCGCCAGCTGCCGCGGCCGCCTCCCCGCTGGCGCAGACCGTGGGCGGCGACGGCCGCGCGGGCGATGAGCGGCAGCACGATCGCGAGCACCGCGGTGCCGAGCCGCCCGCTTGCCAGCGCGCCGGTGGCGGCGGGCAGGAAGGCGTACGCGACGCTGGCCCAGGCCCGCAGCAGCCGGGACTCGACGATGGGGCGGGAGGCGAAGTACGCGGTGAGGCCGGCGAGCGGGACCGAGCAGACGAGCAGCACCGTCAGGGCCAGGCCGGTCGATCCGAGGAACAGCGCGGAGAGCACTGCCAGGACCGCGAGGTAGGGCGGCGCCGACTGGGTGCCGCCGGTACCGGTCGGGTGCCAGCTGTCGGCGTAGCGGCCCCAGAGGTCGGAGATGTCCGCGGGCGCCGGCAGCAGCGCGCCGCCGGCCAGCGCACCGCCGGCGAACAGTCCACGGCAGGCGACGAGGGAGACGACGAGCAGCAGGACAAAGAGCAGGGGGGCCGGCTTGCGGGCGATCTTCTTCAGCCTGGCGAACTGCTCGATCTCGAGAAAGTCCGCGTCGTCGCCGCCCGGGCCGGTCTCGACGGCACCGTGCCGGGAGCCGCCGGAGTCGGCGTCCGAGCCACCGAAGTTGGAGACGACCTGCTCCACGGTGGCGCGGACGGTCGCACCTGGTGGCGGGAACAGGGGGCGCAGCTCGCTCGCCTCGACCGACCGTCCGGACCGTCTGCGCCGCCGTCCCGCCAGGATGCGCTCGGGGCGCAGCAGGACGCCGAACAGGCCCATGACCTCGTCGACGGCCTGCCCGGGCACTTTGCCGACCAGGTAGGCGAGGGTGCGCAGCAGGGTGCCGAAGACGATGCGCAGCAGTACGTACGGCAGGGCGACGCCGCGGGTGTTGGTGAGCAGGGTGTAGACGGCGCCGGCCTTGTCGACGCGGTGCGGGCTGGCGACGGACCGGCCGGCGCAGTCGACGGTGCGGCGCTCGCGGGCGGCGGCCTCCGCGTGCCTGAGGACGGCGTCGGGTGCGACGAGGACCCGGTGCCCGGCGGAGTGGGCGCGCCAGCACAGGTCGACGTCGTCGCGCATGAGCGGCAGTCGCCTGTCGAAGCCGCCGAGTTCCTCGAAGACGTCACGCCGGACGAGCATGCCCGCGGAGGAGACGGACAGGACGGAACGGATTTGGTCGTGCTGGCCCTGGTCCTGTTCCCGTCGGTCAAGTCCGGTCCATCGCCGTCCGCTGTTGGCGATGGAGACGCCGGTCTCGAGGAGTTGCTTGCGGTCGTACCAGCCGCGGAGTTTGGGGCCGACGATCGCGGCGTACGCGTCGGAGTCGGCGACGCGCAGCAGCTCCGCGAGGGCGTCGGGCTCGGGTGCGCAGTCGTCGTGGAGGAGCCACAGCCACTGGACGGGCTCGCCGTGCGGCAGCTCCGGCATGTCGTAGGCGTCGTCGCGCCAGGTCCTGCTGACCGGGTCCCAGCCGCTGGGCCGCTTCAGGTAGGGGAGGTCGTCGGGGCCGAGGACGCCGGCGGTGCGGGCGGCCTCGTCGACGGCGGCTCCGAAGCCGGTACGGCGCGCGAGGTGCAGTACGCGGTCGGCGCCGAGGGCGTCGGTGAGCAGCCGCGCCGAGTCGTCGGCGCTGCCGGTGTCGGCCGCGACGACGTTCTGCACGGGGCGTTCCTGGCCGACGAGTCCGGCGAGGGCGTCGGGGAGCCACCGAGCACCGTCGTGGGAGACGAGCACGGCGGTGACGACGTGCCGCGGGAACTCGGGCGCTGCTGCCGGAACAAACTCGGCTGTGGTGGCGGACATTGAGGTACGGGCCCTCCGGCCGGGGTCGCCCTGTAGGGGCTGTGGTGCGTCACGGACGGGGCCCCACACTAACGGCTGGCATGTATGCGGTCCGCCGCCTGTGGACAACCCACAGACGGCGGACCGTTCGTTACGTATGCAGTTGCCGTGCTTGTACCGTTTGGCCGGACGGCGATCGGACGGTGATTCAGGCCGCTCAGACCGCTGCCTTCTTGAGGCGCCGACGCTCCCGCTCGGAGAGGCCGCCCCAGATTCCGAATCTCTCGTCGTTGTTGAGGGCGTATTCGAGACATTCGGAGCGGACCTCACAGGCGAGGCAGACCTTCTTGGCCTCGCGGGTGGAACCGCCCTTCTCGGGGAAGAAGGACTCGGGATCGGTCTGGGCGCACAACGCGCGCTCCTGCCAGCCGAGTTCCTCGTCCGCGTCCTCGACCAGCAGTTGTTCGAACAGCTCGGTCATGTGCGCCCCTCGTCTGTCTTTGCGTCCCCGTGATGTTGCCGCGATCGATTTCGGCCGAACGACACGAGTGAAATTACAAGTGTGTGGCTCCGAGCCAGTCAAGCCGAGATCTGCTATTGGGCCCGGTATTCACTCTGCGGAACCAAGGCTATGCGGAAAGTGTTCAAATCACCAAAAAGGTGACACATGCCAGCGGCCTGCTCCGCACCCTGCCCCCCTTGGAAGGGAAGACGCCTCAAACATCGATCTTGTTTCGGTCGAGCCGGTGAAGCGATCCGGATCACAGTCCGATCACTTCAGGCCCCAATGGCGTTTGCGAGCAGAGTTGCTGCCGCATGTCTCCGCGTCATCGACTGCACAAACCTTTCTCCGCTCGCCGTAACCGGAAAAGGTGAAACATTGCCGCCAAATCGGTCATTGGGTTGACAGTGGACGAGCCGACACGTCACCTTGGATCCCATGCCAGCGACCACAGCGCCCCTTGCGACCCGCCGCCGCGGGTTCCGCAGCGCTGTCCAGGCTCGCTGTTGCTGTTGCTGTTCCAGCTGTTGATGCCCACGTGCTCCAGCCGACGCTTCTGCGTTTTCTTCCTGCTCTGCGACACCCCAGCACTTCTGCCGAGGAATCCCCGCACCATGAACAGCGACAGCGACCTCCAGATCGCCGGCGACATCCTCGCCGTCCAGCACCTTCTCCAGCCCGCCCCTGAGCACCCGGCCACCGTGGCCGAGTTCGCGGGGCTCGCCCGCTCCATCGCCGCCGACCGCGCGCAGTGGGCGCACCTCGTCGAATACGACGCCACCTCCCGCTGGTACCACCGGCTCCGCACCGGTCCCGGCTATGAGGTCTGGCTGCTCAGCTGGGTTCCCGGCCAGGGCAGCGGGCTGCACGACCACGGCCCCTCCTCCGGTGTGCTCACCGTCCTCGAGGGCGAACTGACCGAGCGCACCCAGAGCGACGAGCGGTCTCTCGCGGAAGGCTCCCAGCGGGTCTTCGCACCGGGCTATGTGCACGAGGTCGTCAACGACACCCTCGAACCGGCCGTCAGCCTGCACGTCTACTACCCGGGCCTCACCGAGATGCCGATGCACCCGGCCGCGCGCTGCACGGCGGACGCCGTTCCCGCGTAAGCGGCCGCTGGAGCACGGATCGAGCCAACTTAGTGCCCTTCTCTCGGATCCGGCCTGATCCGCGGGAGCGGCCGTGAGCCGTCGGACGGACCTGCAAGGATGTCCGTATGCGCATTGTGGTTCTGGCCGGCGGTATCGGCGGCGCCCGTTTCCTTCGCGGTCTCAAGCAGGCAGCGCCCGAAGCGGACGTCACGGTGATCGGCAACACCGGTGACGACATCCATCTGTTCGGGCTGAAGGTCTGCCCCGACCTCGACACGGTGATGTACACCCTCGGCGGTGGCATCAACGAGGAGCAGGGCTGGGGGCGTCAGGACGAGACCTTCCAGGTCAAGAGCGAACTCTCGGCCTACGGAGTGGGCCCCGAGTGGTTCGGCCTCGGCGACCGCGACTTCGCGACGCACATCGTCCGTACGCAGATGCTGAGCGCCGGCTATCCGCTCAGCGCCGTCACCGAGGCCCTCTGCGACCGGTGGAACCCGGGTGTGCGGCTCCTGCCGATGTCCGACGACCGGGTCGAGACCCACGTCGCCGTGACGATCGACGGCGAGCGCAAGGTCATCCACTTCCAGGAGTACTGGGTGCGTCTGCGGGCCTCCGCGGCGGCCGAGGCGGTGGTGCCGGTCGGCGCCGACCAGGCCAAACCGGCGCCCGGAGTGCTGGAGGCGATCGCCTCCGCCGACGTCATCCTCTTCCCTCCGTCGAACCCGGTCGTCAGCGTCGGCACCATCCTCGCCGTGCCCGGTATACGCGAGGCCATCGCGGAGGCGGGCGTGCCGGTGGTCGGCCTCTCCCCCATCGTCGGGGACGCGCCCGTGCGCGGCATGGCCGACAAGGTGCTCGCGGCGGTGGGCGTCGAGGCGACGGCCACCGCTGTCGCCCAGCACTACGGCTCCGGGCTGCTCGACGGCTGGCTCGTCGACACCGTCGACGAGGACGCGGTGGCAGCCGTCGAGGCGGCGGGCATCCGCTGCCGGGCCGTGCCGCTGCTGATGACAGACGTGGACGCCGCGGCGGAGATGGCACGTGAGGCGCTGGCCCTGGCCCAGGAGGTACGGGCGTGAGCCTGCCGTCGTACCGGGTCTGGGCGCTGCCCGGGCTCGGTGAGGTCCTGCCCGGCGACAACATCGCCAAGCTGATCGCCGCGACGTCGCCCGGGCTGGCCGACGGGGACGTACTGCTCGTCACCTCGAAGATCGTCAGCAAGGCCGAGGGCCGGATCGTCGAGGCGACGGACCGCGAGGCGGCCATCGACGCGGAGACGGTACGGGTCGTGGCGCGGCGCGGCCCGCTGCGCATCGTCGAGAACCGGCAGGGCCTCGTCATGGCGGCGGCCGGGGTCGACGCGTCCAACACCCCCGTCGGGACGGTGCTGTTGCTGCCCGCGGATCCGGACGCGTCGGCGCGTGCGATCCGTGAAGGGCTGCGGGACGAGCTCGGCGTCGACGTCGGTGTGATCGTCACCGACACCTTCGGACGGCCCTGGCGGACCGGGCTGACCGATGTCGCGATCGGCGCGGCGGGCGTACGGGTCCTGGACGACCTGCGCGGCGGCACCGACGCGTACGGCAACCCTCTCGGCTCGACGGTCGTGGCCACCGCCGACGAACTCGCCGCCGCCGGCGACCTGGTGAAGGGCAAGGCCAACGGCCTGCCGGTCGCGGTGGTTCGCGGCCTGGCCCACGTTGTCGCCGAGGACGCCGAAGGCGCACGGTCGATGGTGCGGGGCGCCGCCGACGACATGTTCCGGCTCGGGACGTCGGAAGCGGTACGGGAGGCGGTGACGCAGCGCCGGACCGTACGGGAGTTCACGGACGAACCGGTGGACGGCGGCGCGGTGCGGCGTGCGGTCGCCGCGGCGGTGACGGCGCCCGCCCCCCACCACACGACACCGTGGCGCTTCGTGCTCCTCGAGTCGCCGACGTCCCGCGTCCGGCTGCTGGACGCGATGCGTGAGGCGTGGATCGCCGACCTTCGGCGCGACGGCAAGTCCGAGGAGTCCATCGCGAAGCGGGTCCGGCGTGGGGACGTCCTGCGCAACGCACCGTATCTGGCGGTTCCTTGCCTGGTGATGGACGGCTCCCACACGTACGGCGACGAGCGGCGCGACGCTGCGGAACGCGAGATGTTCGTGGTCGCGGCGGGGGCGGGCGTGCAGAACTTCCTCGTGGCGCTGGCGGGCGAGCGGCTGGGATCGGCGTGGGTGTCGTCGACGATGTTCTGCCGGGAGGTGGTGCGGGACGTGCTGTCGCTGCCGGCCTCGTGGGACCCGATGGGTGCGGTGGCGATCGGTCACGCGGCCGCTGCGCCGAAGGCGCGCCCGCCGCGTGAGGGTGAGTCGTTCATCGAGGTGCGATAGGGCGAGGCGCCGACCACACACGCCGGAGGCGGGGCGCCTTCACCAGGCGGCGATGTCGACCTTGCGCATCTTTGGTTCGCGGCGGGGCGGAGTGCGGCCCGAGAGCAGGATGAGGCGGGCCGCGCGGTGGCGCTGGCCGGCGTAGGGCGCCAGGAGCGACAGCATCGCCGCGTCGTCCGTGTTGCGGTCGCCCGCCAGCGCGTAGCCCACGATGCGCGGCAGGTGCAGGTCGCCGACCGTGACCGCGTCCGCCGCGCCGTTGCTGCGCTGGATGACCTCCGCGGAGGTCCATGGTCCGATCCCGGGGATCAGCTCCAGCCGGGCCATGGCCTGTTCGGGGGCCATCGTCGCCGCTTCCTCCATCCTGCGCGCCACCTTCACCGCGCGCAGGATCGTCGACGCACGCTTGTTGTCGACGCCGGCGCGGTGCCATTCCCAGGAAGGAATGAGCGCCCAGGTGCGCGGACCCGGCATGACGTACAGGCCGTTGTCGGGGCCCGGTGCCGGTTCGCCGTACGCGCGGACCAGCAGCCGCCATGCCCGGTACGCCTCGTCCGCGGTGATCTTCTGCTCGAGGATCGAGGGGATCAGGGATTCCATGACGAGCCCCGTGCGCAGCAGCCGCAGGCCGGGCCGCCGGTGCTGCGACGCGGCGACCAGCCGGTGGTGCGGGGTGAACGCCTCGGGTTCGTCCAAGGCCCCGAGCAGGTCGGGCAGCCGGTCGAGCAGCCACTGTGCACCCGGCCCCCAGGCCTCGGCCTCCGCGGTGCCGCCGCGGAGGGCGACGCGCAGGGTGCCGGGGCCTTCGGGGGTCAGGCTGGTCCGCCACACGGAGCCGTCCGGCGTCGTACGGAAGGTCGGGTCGGCCGGGCCGCGGCGCAGCGGCCCGAGGACCAGGCCGAGGTCGAGCGGCCACGGCGGGGTCCAACGCCGTGTGCGGGCGGCGTTGGAGACCTGTCGCGGTACGGCGGCGGACACGTGCGTCGCGCCACCGCGCACGGTGGCGCGGTTCGTACCCGGTTCGAAGCGACCTGCCATGCGGTCAGGCTACTGGTCGGACGAGAAGCGGATCGCGCCCGCGGGAATCACGGCGTCGCACCACACCCGCGCGCCGTCCTGGAGTTCGTTGTCCTCGCCCACGTCCGCGCCGTCGCCGACGACCACGCCGGACAGCACCGTGCGTGCCCCGACCCGGGCCCCCGCGCCGACGAGCGAGTCGGAGATCACGGCGCCCGGCTCCACGACCGCGCCGGCCAGGACCGTGCTGCCCTCGATGCGGGCGTCCTCGCCGATGCGTGCGCCCTCGCAGACCACGGTGCCGCCGGTCAGCTTCGCGCCGGGCGCGACGGACGCGTCCGAAAGCACCAGCCGGTCACCGCGCCGGCCCGGGACCGCGGGGGACGGTGCCCGGCCGAGCACCAGGTCGGCGGAGCCGCGCACGAAGGCCTGCGGTGTGCCGAGGTCCAGCCAGTACGTGGAGTCGACCATGCCCTGGAGGTGCGCTCCGGAGCTCAGCAGTTCGGGGAACGTCTCCCGTTCGACGGAGACGGGCCGGCCGGCCGGGATGGCGTCGATGACCGACCGCCGGAACACATAGGCGCCCGCGTTGATCTGGTCGGTGACGATCTCCTCCGGCGTCTGGGGCTTCTCCAGGAACGCCGTGACGCGGCCGGTCTCGTCCGTCGGCACCAGGCCGAAGGCACGGGGGTCGTCGACCCGGGTGAGGTGGAGGGAGACGTCCGCGCCCGACGAGCGGTGGGTCGCGACGAGGGCCTCGATGTCCAGTCCGGTGAGGATGTCGCCGTTGAAGATCAGCACCGGGTCGTCGGGGCCGGAGCGCAGCCGTGAGGCCACATTGCGGATCGCCCCGCCCGTGCCGAGCGGCTCGTCCTCCGTGACGTACTCGAGGTGGAGGCCGAGCGCCGAGCCGTCGCCGAAGTACGGCTCGAAGACCTCGGCCAGGTAGGAGGTGGCGAGCACGATGTGCTCGACGCCCGCCGCCCGCGCACGCGCCAGTTGGTGGGTGAGGAAGGGCACGCCTGCTGCCGGAACCATCGGCTTCGGTGTGCGGACGGTGAGGGGACGCAGCCGGGTGCCCTTGCCTCCGACCAGGAGAATCGCTTCAGGTGCCTGGTTCAATGCGTTCTCTGCTTCCTGCTGGATTTCGACGGGGCGGGGCGCGGTCGCTGGTTCGACCGGCCAGTGTATGAGTTGCGTTTCCCGGCAAACGCCCCGTACCCGTTCAGGAAGCGGTCATCGGCCCTGGTACTTGGCCGAGGCCGTTCGGGCCGTGCCGAGCTTGCTGTAGAGACGGTCTCCGGGACAGTCCGTGAGGTAACCGTCGCGGTGTCCGGAGATGGCGTTGAGCTTGACCTTCCTGCCCTTGGCGTATTTGCCGCTCCCCGCCGATGTGAGCGTCACTTTGCCCTTCGGATCGACCCCGCTCAGCCCGAGCTTCCACGCGGTCAGCTTGGCCACGGCGGTCACCGCGGCCTGCGGCGGATTGGACGAACTGTACGTGCCGAGCACGGCGATGCCCGTGCTGTTCGTGTTGAAACCCAGGGTGTGTGCGCCGAGCACCGGTTTGGCCACGCCTCCGGCGCGCCCTTCGTAGATGTTTCCGCACTTGTCGACGGCGAAGTTGTAGCCGATGTCGCGCCAGCCGCTGCTCTCGACGTGGTAGCGGTAGATACTGCGGATAACTGAGGGGGCCTCCGCGCAGCTGTAGTTGTTGCCGGTTGCGCTGTGGTGCACGAAGGCGGCCTTGACCGAGCCCGTGTAGACGAACTGCTTCTCCCGCCACGACTCGTTCGCGCCCCACCCCTTGCGGGTGACGATGCGCGGTCGCGGCCCGATGTACGGCTTGGCGCCGGCGGCGAGATCGCCCACGAGGAGGTCGCCCGCCGCTGTCGCCTCGGCCTCCGTGTCGGCCTGGTTGAGGGCGGGGATCTCGAGGCCGCCGAGCGGGGCGCGGCCGATGGTGGTGTCGGTGTCGGTGCCCGTTCCGGTGCCGGTGCCCGTTCCAGTGCCGGTGTCGGTGTCGGTGCCCATGCCGGTGTCGGTGTCGGTGCCGGTGCCGGTTCCACTGCCGGTGTCGGGGCCGGTGCCGGTTTCCGGGGCCGTGCCGGTTCCACTGCCGGTGTCGGTGTCGGTTTCGGGGCCGGCGGCGACGGGGTCGGTTCCCGCGTCGGTGTCCGGATCTGTTCGCGGGGAGGTGTCCGGGGCGCTGTCGTCGGAGGTCGCCGGATCGTCGCCCGGATCGACGAGTTCGAGGCGCAGGCCTTCCGGCAGCCGGCCCGAGACGCCGTCCGCGGTCCGTACACGCACCTCCACGCCGTCCGACTCGCCGACCCAGAGCGGAGCCGTGGAGCCGCGTACCGACGAGGCCTCGCTCTCCGGGGTTCCGTGGTCGGGCGCGTGCTCCGAGTTGTGCGTCTCGACCTGCTGCCAGCCGGACCATGTGCCGGTGCCGGCGTCCCGAGTGCGCACCTCGACCGTGCCGTCGAGTTCCGTATGGGCGTCCTCCCAGACGACGCCGACCAGGGAGAACGGGTCGACGGTCTGGCGGGGCAGGCCCTGCTCCACCGTGCCGAGCGAACGGTCGGAGGGGGTTTGGCCTATGGACTTCAGTGGCAGGGACTGGGTCGAGCCGGGCACGTCCGGTACTTGTGGGACCGCGGCGGCCTGCAGGGGCGCGGCGACGGCGCCGGAAGCGAGCGAAAGCGGGATGGCGAGCGCGGTCGCGCACACCACTCCGACGGATGAAGCCAGGTATCCACGCATGGCAAAAAGCGTGGGGCGCGCCCGCGAACGGTGCCGTTCGGCACGAGACTGACGCCCCGTCGGTCCGACCGGGGGATCCCTTCACCACAACGGCGGCGGCCGCCCCGGGGCGCGGCGTACCCTTGCGCGGGTGAACGCCAGCGACCACACCCCTGCCGACCTGCTGCGATCCGCGCTCGCCGCGGACCCCGCACGCCCCTTGGTCACCTTCTACGACGACGCCACCGGTGAGCGGGTCGAGCTGTCCGTCGCCACTTTCGCCAATTGGGTGGCCAAAACGGCCAATCTCCTCCAGGGCGACCTGTCCGCCGGGCCGGGCGACCGGCTCGCGCTGCTGTTGCCCGCGCATTGGCAGAGCGCGGTGTGGCTGCTTGCCTGCTCCTCCGTTGGAGTGATTGCGCACGTCGGTGGCGACGCGGCCGGCGCGGACTATGTGGTGGCCGGCCCCGGGCAGTTCGACGCCGGGCTCGCCTGCACCGGCGATCGCATCGCCCTGTCCCTCGCGCCGCTCGGTCGCCGCTTCCCCACGCCGCCGGCCGGCTACGCCGACTACGCGGTGGAGGTGCCCGGCCAGGGGGACCGGTTCGCCCCTTACGCTCCGGTGGATCCGGACGAGGCCGCGCTGGTGGTCGGCGACGTCGAGCTGACAGGCGCCGAACTTGTCGACCGTGCACGGGCGGACGCGTCGCGGCTCGGCCTGGGGCCCGGGTCGCGGCTGTTGAGCGGAAAGCCGTACGACTCCTGGGAGGGCCTCTCCGCGGGGCTGTTCGCGCCGCTGGTGTCGGGTGGTTCGGTGGTGCTCTGCCGGAATCTGGGCGAGTTGTCCCAAGAGGGCCTGGAGAAGCGTGTCGAGAGCGAGCGGGTCACCGGCACGGCACTGTGACCAGCCGGATGACGAGGCGGTGTGACCAGCCGGTGTGACAAGCCCTGAACGTCCACTCGTGTGGCGCACACTCGGGCCGAGCCCTCCCCGTCCGGTGGTCGGCCCCGGTGGATGATCGGCGACAAGCGTGCTTCAACGCACAACCAAGCGCCGGGCTCAGCCGTCTAGACCAGCGATCGGCGACCCAGCGCGCCGCCGACGCCACGAAGGATGGACGCACACGTGACGGACAAGGCCGGCCGCCCGTCGGAGCCCGCGGGCTCCACTGACGCGGACGAGAGCGCGGGGTCCGCGGGGTCCGCTGCCGAGAACGACTCCGCCGCGTCCACCGACCCGTCTGGCCCCGACGAGGCCGGCACCGGCACCGACGCGAACGCCGCGGCACCGGGGGGTGCCCCGGACGGCGCGTCCGGCTCCGGCTCGGAGGACAACGCCGGGGACGGAGGCGGGCCCGCGGACGGGAACGGGGCAGGGCACGGCGACGACGCCGGGCACGGGGACGGGCCCGCGCCAGGCGATGACGGCGGGCGGCCGCGGTACTGGCTGCGTTGGGCCGCGCTCGGGACCTCGCTCGTCGTGCTTGCCGCCGCCGGTGCCGGCTGGTGGTTCTACCGCAAGCTCGACTCCAACATCACCACGGACATCACGGCCGCGGCCGAGCTCGAGACGTACGAGAAGGAACGCCCGGCCACCGTCGCCGTCGACGCCCAGAACATCCTGCTTCTCGGCTCCGACACCCGCGCCGGTAAGGGCAACAGCAAGTACGGCCGTGACGAGGCCGGCGGCAGCGAGCGCTCCGACACGACGATCCTGCTGCACATCTCGGCCGACCATAAGAGCGCGACGGCGATCTCGATCCCGCGCGACCTGATCGTCACGATCCCGAGCTGCGGCAAGCGGGGCGGCGGCCGCACGAAGGAGCAGCGCGCGCAGTTCAACTGGGCGTTCCAGTTCGGTGGGGCGGCCTGCACGATCCGTACCGTCGAGAAGTTCACCGGGGTCCGCATCGACCACCACATGGTGATCGATTTCCGCGGCTTCAAGGACATGGTCGACGCGGTGGACGGCGTCGAGGTGTGTCTCGCGGAGCCGATCGACGACAAGGACGCACGCCTCAAGCTGCCGGCGGGGCCGCAGACGCTCCGCGGCGAGCAGGCCCTCGGGTTCGTACGGGCCCGCAAGACGCTGGGCAACGGCAGCGACACCGAACGCATGGAGCGCCAGCAACAGTTCATGGGCGCGCTGGTCAAGAAGGTGCAGAGCGACGGCGTGCTGCTCAATCCGACGCGGCTCTATCCGGTGCTCGACGCGGCGACGAAGTCGATCACCACGGATGCCGGTCTGGACTCGCTCAGGGACCTTTACGAACTGACCCGGTCAATTCGCAGCATCCCTACGGAAAAGGTGCAGTTCCTTACCGTGCCGCGTCGCCCGTACGCCGCGAACCCGAACCGGGACGAGCTTGTCCAGCCCGAAGCGAGTCAGCTTTTCAAGAGCCTGCGCGACGACGTCCCGGTCACCGTCGTCCCCACGGACGAGCCGGAGGGCGAGGCCACCGGAAAGCCGGAGGCGGACGGCACCGGCCCGAGCGCGACTCCGACGTTCCCCGGGACCAACGCCGCTGAAGGGGTGTGTGAGTAAAGCAATGGCCAAACGGAAGCCGAGAGTAAATACGGATTGGGCGAATTGCCCGGTTGTAAGCGGCGTGCAATTTGTCACGAGCGTCGCTCGACGCTGAACTGGGCGGATAGTGTGACGCGATCCGGTGCTTCCGACCCTGTGTCGCGCACTGC
This sequence comes from Streptomyces sp. NPDC006283, assembly GCF_040613325.1. Lineage (NCBI taxonomy): Bacteria > Bacillati > Actinomycetota > Actinomycetes > Kitasatosporales > Streptomycetaceae > Streptomyces > Streptomyces sp. NPDC006283. The sequence goes on from NZ_JBEXRZ010000018.1 coordinate 26,304, forward strand.
TGGATCGAAGGACCGAGCGCCTGTCGGGGGGAGGCGCCTCGCGTGGCACCGACGGAGGACTCAAGCAACCGTGGATGCGCAAAGCCGTGGGCGGGCGGACGAGATCGACCCCGCCGACCAGTGGGTACTCAACCCGCAGACCGGCAACTACGAACTGCGACTGGACCAATCCGCACCGCAGTCGGTTCCGTCCTCCAGAGGTTCGGGCCCTCGCGGGTCCGGGGCCAGAGCCGCGGGCGGCCGTCGCGACGTGGTGGCTCAGAACGCATCGGTCGCGTCCGGCTCCCGGCGCCGTACGACAGCACCGGCCCCCGAGGTACCCGGCCAGCGCAGCCGGCGCGCCGGTGACGCCTCCGGCGGCCGGGCCGCGCAGCAGCAGCCGGGTCGGCGCAAGCGCAAGCAGGCCAAGACGCGCAAGAAGAAGGCGCTGCTGTGGACGGGCGGCACCCTGGCGTTCGTGCTCGTCGGCACCGCCGCCGCCGGTTACCTGTACCTCGAGCACCTCAACTCGAACATCACCTCGGTCCCCGACGACGGCGCCGGCACCGGCGGCTTCAGCAAGGACCGGGCCATCAACATCCTGCTGATCGGCACGGACAAGCGCACCGGCGACGGCAACGAGGGCTACGGCGACAGGAACAGCGCGGGCCACGCCGACACCACCGTGCTGCTGCACGTGTCCAAGGACCGCACCAACGCGACGGCGTTGAGCATCCCGCGCGACCTGATCACCGACATCCCGGACTGCCCGACCACGCAGGAGGACGGGACCACCAAAACCATTGCGGGGTCGTCCAACACCCGGTTCAACGTCAGCCTCGGCCAGGCGGGCCGCACGCCGAGCTGCACGATGCGCACGGTCACGGAACTCACCGGAATCAAGCCGGACCACTTCATGGTGGCCGACTTCAACGCCGTCAAGACCCTGAGCTCCGCGGTCGGCGGCGTACCGATCTGCCTGAAGAAGGACATAAAGGACGAGGACTCCAAGCTGGACCTGCCGGCGGGCGACCACACCCTCGAGGGCGAGCAGGCCCTCGCGTTCGTACGCACCCGGCACGCGGTCGGGTTCGGCGGCGACCTCGACCGGATCAAGATCCAGCAGCAGTTCCTCAGTTCGCTGATGCGCAAGCTCAAGTCGAACGACACACTCACCAGCCCGACGAAGCTGGTCAGTCTGGCCGAGGCGGGCACCAAGGCGCTGACCGTCGACTCCAAGATCGACGACGTCATGAAGCTCCGTGATCTCGGTCTGGAGCTCGGCAAGTTCGACATGAAGAACCTGACCTTCGCCACCGTGCCGGTGGTCGACAACCCGACGGAGAAGGTCAAGGCCACGGTCGTGCTCGACACCGCCAAGGCCGAGTCGCTGTTCGCCATGGTCCGCGAGGACGTGTCGCTCACCGAGGTCGAGGGCCAGAAGAAGGCCGCCAAGGACAAGCAGAACGCACTCCTCAAGGGCGCCCGGGCCGAGGCCTCCGACGTGCGCGTCGATGTCTTCAACGGCGGCGGCCCCACCGGCGCCGCCCAGAAGACCCTCGACTGGCTGCAGAACACCGAGGGCGTCATCAAGTCCGCCAACAAGGGCAACGCCCCGGCGAAGGTCTCGAGGACAACACTGGAGTACGCGCCGAACCAGGCCGACCAGGCCCGCAAACTCGCGGACCTGATGGGCCTGCCCGCAGCGGCGCTCAAGCCCGGCACCGAGGACGCGGAGGCTCTGGAAGCCATGACGCTGACCCTCGGGCCCGATTTCAAGGGCGCAGGGGTGCCCATCACCGGTCCGGCGAAACTGCCGGACGACGTGACACGAGTCGAAGCAGACAAGAAGGTGTGCGCCGAGTGACGCCGGAGAAACGGCTCATGCGGCCCGCCTGAAAACAGGGGGGAACCAGGGGTGGGACAGAACAGCGTGCGTGGGGAGGGGACCCGGGAGCACGTTGCGGAGCCCGGCGATCTCGGCTGGGACGACGGGCTGTACGGCGAGGGGGCCGGTCGTGTCCCCGGCAGCCGTACGGCTCCGGACGACGAGCGCAGCACGCCGGAGGCCGCGGGCGGCGGTCATCGCCGCGGCGGTCCACGGCGGCGCGCGAAGCGCGGCAAGCGCCGGATACTCCGCGGCATCGCGATCACGGTGTCGGTGCTGGTGCTCGGCACCGCCGGAGCGGGTTACCTCTATTACGAGCATCTGAACAGCAAGCTCAAGAAGGACGACCTGACGCTCGGCGACGCGATGCCGGACCACAAGGCGAACGCCGCCGGTCAGACACCGCTGAACATCCTTCTGATCGGCTCGGACGCGCGGAACTCGAAGGCGAACCAGAAACTCGGCGGCGCCAAGGACACGTTCGGCGCGCCGCCGCTCGCCGACGTCCAGATGCTGGTGCACCTGTCCGCGGACCGCAGCAACATCTCCGTCATCAGCATGCCGCGGGACACGCTCGTGGACATCCCGAAGTGCACCGACCCGGACACCGGGGACACCTTTCCCGCCACTCAGCTCGCGCTCACCAACGAGTCGCTGGGCCGTGGCGGGCCGGGATGCACGGTGGCCACCTGGTACGGCCTCACGGGCATCACCATCGACCACTTCATGATGATCGACTTCGCGGGTGTGGTCTCGATGGCCGACGCGATAGGCGGTGTCCCTGTCTGCGTCGAGGAGAACATCCACTCCCGCACCCGGGACGGCAAAGGCTCCGGTCTGAAGCTGGAGAAGGGCACGACCCCCATCAAGGGCGAGCAGGCGCTGCAGTGGCTGCGCACCCGCTACGGCTTCGACGACGGCACCGACCTGGCCCGTGCGCACGGCCAGCACATGTACATGAACTCGATGGTCCGTGAGCTGCGCAAGAACACCAAGCTCACCGACCCGAACAAGCTGCGCAAGCTCGCAGAGGCCGCCATCGACGCACTCACCGTCGACAAGAGCATCAACACCGTCAAGGACCTGTACGACCTGGGCACACAGCTCAAGAGCGTCCCGACCTCCCGCATCACGATGACGACGATGCCGAACGTCTACAGTCAGCGGCCCGAGGCCCGTTTCAAGGGCAAGGTGGAGCCCATGCCGGGTGACGCCGAGAAGCTGTTCCGGATGGTGCGCGAGGACATCCCGCTGGACGGCAAGGGGCCGAAGAAGCCACCGGCCAAGCCCGCCGAGTCCAAGGATCCCGCGAACGTCCCCGCGGAGATCGCCGTCATGGTGCGCAACGGCACCGGCGGCGACGGGCAGATCGCCGAGGGCGGCCGGGCGACGGCCGTGACGGGCCTGCTGACCGGCAAGGGCTTTGCCCTCGCGAAGGCCGACCGCACGCTCGACCCGCAGAAGACCACGGTCGTGCTGTACTCCAACGCCGAACTGGAGGGCGACGCACAGGAGGTCGCCAAGGCCCTGGGGATCCCCGTGACTTCGGTGAAGAGGTCCACTGACGCCACCGGCATCCAGCTGATCGTCGGCGCGGACTGGCGGAAGGGCGACACGTACCCGAAGTCGAACGCCAAGACCGACAACAAGACCCCGGACACGGCGAACGTCCTCCGCGGCGACAACGACGAGGCGTGCATGCCGGTGCAGGAGGGCTTCACCTGGTAGCAGCCCGGCACGGAGAAGGGCCGGTCGAAACGACCGGGCCCTTCTCCATGTCCGTGCCGGTGTCAGACGGCGGCCCTGACCGGCGGCCTCTTGCTCGCGACGACCCTCTTCGCCAGCGAACGCGGGCTCGTCAGGAAGCCGTACCCCCACGACATGTGCATGGTGGCCAGCGCCACCGGGATCCGCAGCCGGGCCTTCAGCGGGAGGCCCTTGCCGGCCGGCACAGAGCCGGCGGTGATTGCCGCGAGATAGCCGGCGGGGACGACGAAGGCCCACGGCGTCAGTGCGGCGCCCGCCACGACACCGGCGGCGATGGCGCACACGGCCGTCGGCGGAGCCAGGTAGCGGAGGTTGATGGAGCCCTGGTGGTAGCGGGCGACGACATGGCGCCAACGCCCGTAGTCCTTGTACTGCTTGGCGAGCGCCCGCACGGAGGGCCGCGGGCGGTACTGGACCTTCAGCTCGGGCGAGAACCAGATCAGGCCGCCGGCTTCCCGGATCCGGAAGTTCAGCTCCCAGTCCTGGGCGCGGATGAACTCCTCGTTGTAGCCGCCCTGCTGCTCCAGCGCTTCCCGGCGGAAGACGCCCAGGTACACGGTCTCCGCCGGGCCGGCCTTGCCGCCGGTGTGGAACGCGGCGTTGCCGACCCCGACTTTGGAGGTCATCGCGGCCGCGACCGCGTCCTCCCAGGCGTTCTCGCCCTCGGCGTGCATGATGCCGCCGACGTTCTGCGCGCCGGTCTCCTCCAGGAGGCGGACCGCGGTCGCGATGTAGTTGGGCGACAGCATGCCGTGGCCGTCGACGCGCACCACGATCGGGTGCTTCGACGCCTTGATGGCGGCGTTCAGCGCGGCCGGGGTGCGACCGGTCGGGTTGGGCACGGTGTGGACACGGGCTCGTTCGTGGGAAGCGGTCTCGCGTACCAGCTCGGCGGCGATCTCGTCGGTGCGGTCCGTGGACGGTCCGAGCGCGATCACCACCTCCATCTCGCCGTCGTAGTCCTGCTCGAGGATGTGACGGACGGAATTGCGGAGATGCCGCTCCTCATTGAGGACCGGCATGATCACGGAGACAGCGGGCGTGGCGTTCATCGTCCGCCACGTTACCGCGAACGGGGGACTGTGAGGCGCGGCGGCCGGTGGTCGAAGATCGTAGCGGCCTACGGTGCGGGGAATCCCCTGTCGTCCGCGGAGGTGTCCTCTTGCCCTCACCGCCCCGCCCGCGCCCCCGCTCCCCCAAGGCCCCGCAGCGCGGCAGCGCACGGCCCACCGCGCGGCAGACAGCGCGGCAGGCAGGACGGCCGCGCGAGGACGGGCGTCCGCGCTGGGGTGCCCGGTTCGTGACAACTCTCTCGGTGCTGGTCCTTGGCGTGGGCGGCATCGGGCACGCCGTGGTCTCCAGCCTCGACACCGAAATCGCTCGGGTCGACGCGTTCAGTGACATGAAGAACCGGCCGGACGGCGGCCGCGGGATGAACGTCCTCATCGTCGGCACCGACAGTCGCGACAAGATCACACCGGAGCAGAAGCAGAAGTACCGGCTCGGCGGTGCGCCCTGCAACTGCACCGACACGATCATGCTCGTGCACATCTCCCGGAACCGGGAGCGCGCCAGCGTGGTCAGCCTCCCCCGGGACAGTTACGCGGAGATCCCCGAGCACACGGACACCACCACGGGCAAGCACCACAAGCCGCACCCCGTGAAGCTCAACGCCGCCTACGCGGAGGGCGGTCCCGGCCTGACCGTCCGGACGGTCGAGCACATGACCAAGGTGAAGATCGACCACTACCTCGAGATCGACTTCACCAGCTTCATGAAGACCGTGGACGCGCTGGGCGGGGTGGAGGTCTGCACCGTTCGGCCGATGAAGGACAGCTATACGGGCCTGGATCTGCCGGTCGGCACACACAAGCTCACGGGCGGGCAGGCGCTGCAATATGTGCGCTCACGCCATATCGACGGGGCCGCGGACCTCGGCCGTATGCAACGCCAGCAACGCTTCCTGGCCGCTCTCGTCGATCGGGCGACCAGCAGCGGGGTCCTGCTCAATCCCGTGAAGTTCCGTCGCATCTCCTCGACCATGCTGGGCGCGGTCCGCGCCGACAAGGGATTCGGCACCAAGGAAATGCTCGCTCTCGGCCGGGCCATGCACGGCTTCTCGCCCGCGTCGTCCGAGTTCACGTCCGTGCCCGTCGGCGACGTCGGCTTCCTGGTCCCGGGCGTAGGCTCCACCGTGAAGTGGGACACGGCCAAAGCGGAGAAGCTCTTCGCGCTGCTGCGCGACGACCGGCCGCTGGCCCCGCACCGGCCGAAGCGGCAGAAGGCCGATGTGGTCGACGTCTCCCCCGACCAGATCCAGGTGCAGGTCTACAACGGCACCGGCATCAAGGGGCTCGGCAGCAAGGTCGACAAGGCCCTGGACGCCATCGGCTTCGACACCACACGGGCGCCCACGAACGGCGGGGGCGGCCAGGTGGAGCGCACGTATGTGACGTACGACCCTCGCTGGAACCGCTCGGCGAAGTCGCTCCAGGCGGCGCTGCCCGGTGCGGAACTGCGCCCGGTGAAGGGCCAGGGGCCCCTGCTGAAGGTGACGGCGGGGACCGACTTCAAGTCCGTCACACCGGTGCGTACGCAAGCGCCGCACCGGGGCGAGTTCGGCGCCGTCACCGGCGACCAGGTGGTCTGCCCGTAGCCGGGCCGAGGGCGCCAGGGGCGTCGCGGCTCAGTCGTCCATGCCCTCCGCGGCGCGCTTCTCGCGCAGCTCACGGATCGCCCGGCGCCTGGCCAGCCGGTGCGTACGCCGGATCTGCGCCTCCTGGTAGCGCCGCTGGTCCCGCTCGGTCTCCGGGACGACCGGCGGTACGGGCCGGGGCTTGCCGTCCGCGTCCACGGCCGCGAAGACGAGATAGGCGCTGCCGACCTGCTGGGCCGGCGTCGACTCGTTCCAGCGCTCGGCGAGGACGCGCACGCCGACCTCCATCGAGGACCGGCCCGTCCAGTTGACCTGCGCCTTCACATGGACCAGATCCCCCACCCTGACCGGCTCGAGAAACACCATCTCGTCCATCGAGGCGGTGACGGCGGGCCCGCCCGAGTGCCGGCCCGCGACGGCTCCCGCCGCGTCGTCCACCAGTTTCATGATCACGCCGCCGTGCACGGTGCCGAGAAGATTCGTGTCACTTCCGGTCATGATGTGGCTGAGGGTGGTACGGGATGCCGAAGTGGGCTTGCCCGGAATTTCGTCCTCCGGGCGCGGGGCCTGATCTGTCATGACGCCCACCATATGCCGGGGCGGAAATGCATCAGCTTCGCTACAGCCCTGGTGCGATTCCTCACCCGCCCTGTCTGACCGGTGCACGCGCCCTGCACACTGTTCCGCATGAATGACTGGCCCGATGGATGGACGGACGACGGCGGCAACGGCAGAGGCCGCGGCTACGGGCGCGGCAGCGCCGGTGGGCAGCCCGAGGGCGCGCGCGTCATGCGCCACGTCCAGCGACCGGCCGCACCGCAGCACGGCGGGATTCCCCCGCAGCAGCGGGGTTACGACCAGGGCTACGCGGAGCCCGGGTACGACAGCGGCTACAACACGGGCCAGGTCTACGGCGGAACCGGCCGCGGAGGCGCCGGCATCCCCCCGCAGGGCCGACCGCCCCGGCAGCCCGGCCCGGCGCCGGACTGGCGCCGCAGATTCAAGGTCGGCTCGATCCTCGTGCTCGTCGCCGTCCTCGCCACGTCCATCGGCACCTACTTCTGGGCCGACTCGAAGGTGCGGCGCGAGGTCGACCTCTCGAAGGTGATCGAGCGGCCCGGGGAAGGCGACTGCACCACGTATCTGATCGTCGGCTCGGACAGCCGTGAGGGCATGTCCGCCGAGGAGAAGAAGAAGCTCCACACCGGCTCCGCCGAGGGCAAGCGCACCGACTCGATGATGATCCTCGCCGCCTGCTCCAGCGGAAACACCATGGTGTCGCTGCCGCGTGACTCGGACGTCGAGATACCGACCTTCGTCGGCTCCGAGTCCGGCAAGACGTTCCAGGGCACCGGCCGCCGGGTCAAGCTCAACGCCGCGTACGCGGAGGACGGTCCCGAGCTGCTGGTCCGCACGGTCGAGCACAACACCGGCCTGCGCATCGACCATTACGCCGAGATCGGCTTCGCGGGCTTCGCAGGCATCGTCGACGCGCTCGGCGGTGTCGAGATGAACATCGAGAAGGGCTTCAAGGACAAGAAGTCCGGCGCCGACTTCGAAGCCGGCAAGCAGACCCTCGACGGCGAGCAGGCCCTGGCCTTCGTCCGTACCCGGTACGCCTTCGCCGAGTCGGACCTGGCGCGCACCAAGAACCAGCAGAAGTTCCTGTCGGCGATGGCCAGCCAGGCCGCGACGCCGGGCACGGTCCTCAACCCGTTCAAGCTGTACCCCGTGATGGGGGCGGGCCTGGACACCCTGATCGTCGACAAGGACATGTCCCTGTTCGACCTGGGCGAGATGTTCTTTGCCATGAAGGGCGTCACGGACGGGGAGGGCACCTCCATGAACATGCCGACTTCGGGCAGCAACGGCGGCAACCTCGTGTGGGACAAGGCGAAGGTGCAGCAGTTGGTGAAGCAGATCCAGAACGACGAGAAGGTCACCGTCAGCGACAAGTGACGTCGCCGCTCCCGCGGCCAGGGCCCGCCGGGCGTATCAAGCGCCCGATGGGCCCTTCCGTTTTTCGGGACGCCACCCCGGCGGGCTCCCGTACGCGTCCGCACAGTCGGCGCATGCCCACACTTCGAAGTGTGGAGTCTCCCCTTCGGGTTGGCCCGGCAGGCGCGGCGTGCCGGGAGCCGCCCGACCGGCGCCGCGCGCCGTCACCCGTGGCTACGCCTTGCGGAGCCGGCCGATGATGCCGTTGAGGTCGTGAACGAAGAGGTGTTCGCGAACGAAGTGGCCCTCTGGCTCCTCGTAGGACTCGTGCGGGATGCCGGCCCGGTCGAGGAAGCCGCGGAACTCCCGCTGGGTGTCGAGTACCCCGGTCTCGTTGAACGTGTCCCAGAACGTCGGCTCGGGGCTGGTGCCGGCGACCATGAACACCCGCTTGTTCCGGTAGCTCTCGACCCGCTCGACGGGGTTGTCCATGCTGACCCGGTTCTGGTCCCACGGCACGCCGTAGACCGTGCCGCCGCCCAGTTCGACGGCTGCTGAGGACGCATTGGCCCAGTGGACGACCCCGCCGGCGATTCCGGCTGCGACGCCGCGCAGGCTGGCCGGACCGGAGTGGGAGCTCACCGAGGCGAAGTGCCCCAGTACTTGGCCGCGTACTTCAGCGCGCCGAAGCCGCCCATCGAGAAGCCCGCGACCGCGCGGCCGTCGTACTCGGCGTTGGTCCGGAAATTCGCGTCGTCCACCGGACCAGCTGCTCGATGTGGAAGTGCTCCCAGTTCCGGGCACCCACGTTGGAGCTGACCGCGTTGGAGTACCAGCCCGCCTGTCCGCCGTCGGGCATCACCACGATGATGGGCTTGCCCGCCGTCATTTCGCGGATGCGCTTGCGGTCCCAGGAGATGAAATCCTCCTTGCCGCCGTGGAGGAGGTACAGGACCGGGTCCAGCATGGAGTCGCGCTCGCCCCTGGTCGGCCGGCCGAGCGGGCCGTTCGGGCCGCCCATGCTGTCGTACTTCGCCCTGATCGAGCCGTACGGCATCAGGTCGTCCAGATGGGGGTAGCGACGGGGCGAGAACCCGCGGAGCCCGTTGCTCCACACCCGCTCCTCGGCCACCTGCCCGAAGGCCTGTCCAGGAACTCCGGTTTCGGGATGCGCTTGCCGGCCTCGACCTTGTAGACCTAGACCTGGTTCTCGCCGTAGGCGATCGCCGCGCCCAGCTCGGCTGCGCGCATGCTCGCTGCCTCGCGCCACAGCCTGACCTGGCGGCCTACCGCCGCGATGACCGCTCCCGAGTCGATGTCCTCCGACTCGCCCGCCTGCTGCCGCCGGCCAACTGGCCTTCTGGGGGCGGCCGTCGGGGTCGGCGGCTCAGATCGTCGCCGAGCTCACGGCCAATACGGCGATCCACGGCCGCGTACCCGGCCGGGACTTCCGGCTGGAACTCGCCGTCGAGGACGCCGCGGGTCAGCAGCGATCAGCGTCGTCCTTGGGAATCTGTTCGAGCGGTTGGTGTCAGTGACCGTTGATCGTCGTCCCGACGTAGGGCCTCGTCGCCCGGCAAGGGAGGTGCCGTGGCCCGGTCGGAATGGTGTACGGGGTCGCGTCCCACGGCGCCGACCGCGATGAACTCGAGCTGAATGTCGTCAGGGTCGCGAAACACGACTGTCGAGTATGCGAACGATTCTTCCTGGTCCCTGATACCCGTGTGACCGATGCCGAGTTCGTCGAGCCAGGCAGTCCACGCCTCCAGGTCCTCACGCGTGTCCACCTTGAACGACACATCGTCCAATCTCGTGCGGGACTCGTCGAACTGCCCCCCGCGGTTGGCGATGTTGCCGTGCAGTCCGATCACGAGACCCGAACGCGGCTCGATGAGCAACACGCCGTAGCCCGTGTCCTCCCGCTCGTAGTGGGTGAGCTTCGTCGGCACTCGGTCGCAAAACAGACGCTGGCACCAGGCCAAGCAGGCCTCTATGTCGGTGACAGTGAGGGAGAGGTGGTGTATGCCGGTGATTCCGGGAGTGGTTCCCTCGCTCATCCCAGGCTCCTCTTCGCCGGCACTGCGCCCGGTACGTCCTTGAACCAGCCGTCGGCGGCAAGCTTGGTGACGGCCTCGCCGCCGGCGGCGTTGCGCCCCTGATCTGCGGTCTGAACCGTTTCGATCAGAGCGTCGGTTTCGCCCTCCACGCGCAGCCTGCCCACTCCTGGACGCCTGTGCCGCGTGCAACGAGGCAGTCGCCAGGCTCAGGGCCGAGGCATTGACGCAAGCCGGAAAAGACACGGCCACCCTCGGCCCTACTGGGTTCAGCTCTGGGATTGCGCCGCATTCACCAGCGCATCCGCGGCGAGGAGACCAAGTGCATTGGACGCCAGCGGGCTGTCCCCTGTGAGCAGCTTCCTGTCCTGGTACGTCTTGCCGGTGATGTCGCTGTTGAGGACCGTCACACCTTGCTGCTGCAGGAGCTCGGCGACGAGCCAGTTGAGGTGACCGGGGAGATAGCCCATCTCGAGATTCGGGCCGGTGTCGAGCGCGTCGGGGAAGACGCAGAGCGAGTAGCCGTTGAAAGGCGACTCGTCTTTGCCGCGCGCAGCGGCGAGCAGTGCCGCCGGGCCATGACAGAGAGTGACGATGTTTTTGTCGTTCGCCAGAGCCCAGTCGAGCGTCTTGGTCATATCTTCACTCTCCGCGAGCCCAATCACCGCACCGTGTCCGCCCGGGACGAAAACGGCGATGTACTCCGAGTCGGAGCCGAGCTTGTCGGCCACCACGTCGGACAGCTTCAGCGGTTCCTTGAGCTGCGGCTTGATCGCCTCGTAAGTCTCCAGCACCGCCTTGTCTTCTTGCGGCATGGCCCACAGTTCCAGTTTCACGGGATTTCCGCTGAGTGTTGCCACGTCGACGCCGAATCCCGCCTCCATCATGTGGTGAAGCGGTAGAAGCATTTCGACGGGGTGGTTTCCCGTGGAGAACATTTTGCCGTTCTGGGTGAGCAGGTAGCGCTCGTCGGTCCCGATCATCAGGACTTTCCACCGACCTCCGGTGTAAGCATTTTTGTGCTGAACACCGTCGAAGTCGGTCTTCGACGAGGTGTACTTGCTCAGTGAATACGGCGACGGGAAGTATGCGTTGTCTTCCGCGGGGTCCGGGGTGGGGGTCTTGCTCAGATCTTCTGCAGCATTCGACATGCTGACGACCACCTTCGTGACGGCTGGTAGTCAAATGAATGCAAGACGGTGCACGGCGAGAGACCGTCAGGGAATCCATTCACGGGGATTCGACCGCTGTTTCGAAGCTATCACCACCCAACTTGATGTGGCGGGGCGAGCTCGGCGTGGGAGCCGGTGCCCCGCGGAGAGCGGCCGAGCGATTGCGGGCCGGTTCGCGGCACGGGGGCGCGCGAGGAGAACCGGTACGAGCAGGCTGGGCGCTGGTCAGGTCGGGTGGTCGCGCAGCACGGCCTCGCTCGCCTTCTCGCTGATCAGGTAGACCGCGGAGGCCAGGAAGAAGCCCGGGATGCTGGGGAAGACGCAAGCGTCGACGACGCGCAGGCCGCGGGTGCCGCGGACGCGGAAGTCGCCGTCGAGTACCGCCATGGGGTCGTGCTCGGCGCCGATTCGGGCTGTGCCGCAGGCGTGGTGGCCCCAGGCTTCGTCGCGGACGAAGCGGCGCAGGTCCTCCCGGGTGGCGGCCTGCGGTCCGGGGACGAGTTCGTGGTCGATCAGCCGGTCGAGTCGGTGGGCCATCGTGCGGACGAGTTCGATGCCGTCGGCCACGGCGTCCAGGTCCGGTTCGCCGCCTTCCTGGAAGTAGCGGAAGGAGATCTCTGGAGTGTCGCAAGGGTCGGCGGAGCGCAGGGTGACGCTGCCGGCTCGGTTGCGGGTGTGGCCCTTCAGGATCACCCAGCTCAGGGTGTCGGTGTGGTGGGTGAACTCCTCGGCGTAGCCGGGGTAGTAGCCGCGGAAGTGTGCAGGCAGAGCGAAGATGAACAGGTCGGGGTCCCGGTCGGCCTGACTGGAGCGTTTGAGGTAGGCCGCGAGCGAGCCATTGGTGCTGTAGATGCCGTCGCGCTGCTCGCTCCACTCGTGAAAGTGCGGGTCGGTGCCAGCGGTGCCGGGGGGCGGGGCGTCGAAGGCGGCGCCGTCGAAGATGTCGTACGTCCGACGCAGTTTGTGGACGACGGAGACCTCGTAGCGGTCTTGGAGGTTCTCGCCGACGCCGGGTGCGTCCACGCGCAGGGGGATGCCGTGGGCGGCGAGTTCCTCACGCGGGCCGATGCCGGAGAGCTTGAGCAGCTGCGGGGTGTTGAAGGCGCCGCCGCAGAGCACGACCTCACGTCTCGCGTGGACGCTGCGCACCGTCGCGGCAGCAGGGGTGGCGAGCGGGTCGGCCCGATAGAGGTGCGGGCCGTCCATGTACTCCACGCCGACGGCCCGGTCGCCGTCGAACAGGACCCGGGTGACCAAAGCGCCGAGCCGTACGGTCAGCCGGTCCGGGTGAGCGCGTTGTGCGGTCAAAACGCGCTCGCGGCTGCCGTTGCGCGCGCCGGCGGCGACGGCGACGGGGATGAAGGCCATGCCCTCGGCGCGGTGGGTCAGGGTCCGCCAGTCGTTGGGGTCCAGCGGGTAGCCCAGTCCGGCGGGGGGTTCGCCGGCGATGTCGAGGGAGGTCTGCTCGAACGCTTCGAAGATGTCCAGCCACTGCTGTTCGCGGTTGCCGACGGCCGGGTTGGCGCGACTGACCTGCAGCCAGCCGTCGTGTCCGTGGCGGGCCCGGGCATCGGGCGGAGCATGACCGCAGCTTTCCAGGCGTTCGACGTGGCGTCGCATCTGCTGCGCCGACCAGCTGGGGTCGCCGGTCAGCTGGGCGATGGCGTCCCAGTCGCTGTGGTGCGGATAGACAGTGATCATTGCGCTGACTGCGGTGGATCCGCCGAGGGTTGTGCCGCGCGGGTAGAGCACGCCGTCCTGTTCGGCGAGGTACTTGCTGTCGCGTCGGCGCCGGTCGGTGTCGTCGTAGTGGTGGACGAAGAAGTCCCAGCGCATGTCCGGGTCCTCGCTGGCCCGCGCGTGCAGGAGGGGCACATCGTAGTACGGGCAGTTGTGCTCGTCGCCGGCCTCCAGGAGGAGCACCCGGTGTCCGGCCTCGGCAAGGTTGGCTGCGAGCGGCCCGCCGCCGGCACCCGAGCCCACCACGACGAAGTCATGGGTGTCGTCGATTTCGTCCATGCGCCGAAGCTAACGCCGCAGCCTCGGCGCGGCCTGCCCGCCGCGACCGGCCGCAGACAATGCGGTCAAAGGGTTCCAAGGAGACGCGTGACCATGGCGAACGACGAGGTCACCGGTATCGACCCGACCCGTCCCGCCGAGCGGCGAGGCTTTATGGAGTGCCTGGCCGGAGAGGGCGTCGGCTGGTGGCTGCATCTGCGCCGCTGCGCCGCCTGCAGGCAGATCGGCTGCTGTGACTCCCCTCCCTCGCAGCACGCCACCGCCCATGCACGCCCCCGCCGGGCACCCGTTCCTGGCCGGCTTCGAACCGGGCGAGGACTGGTTCTGGAGCGTGGAGACCCAGCAGTTCTCCGAGGGCCCCGCGCTTTTGGAGCCGACCTCCCCTCCTGCGTCCCAGCCCTCGCCCGGACCAGCCGGCAAAGTGCCGGTCGGCTGGCGCTCCCACCGGCACTGACCGTCAGTCCGCCAGCGCCGTCACCACTGCGCGGCGGCGCTGGGCGGCCAGTCCCAGGAGGGCCGTGCCCGCGAGGGCGATCAGCGCCAGCCCGTAACCAATGGTGGTCGCCGTCAGGCCGAGCCGGGTGGAAACGACCCCGGCGGCGATCGCCGGAAGGCTGAAGGCCAGGTAGCTGACCACGTAGATCGTCGCGAACAGGGCGGCCCGCTCCTCTGGCGCGGCATGCGAGGCCACGGTGCGCAGGGCGCCGAGGAAGGAGGACCCGTAGCCGAAACCCGCGACCGCGGTGCCGAGCAGGTAGGCGGCGGGCAGCCCGGCGGTCACACCGACGAGGGTCACCGCTGTGCCGCCGGCCAGGGCCAGCGAGCCGGCCGTGAGGATGCGGCGGGCCTCCAGCCGCTGAAGCGCCAGGGAGCCGACGGCGCCCATGCCCGCCAGCACCGCTATCACCACACCGGCGATCAGGTGATTGTGGACGTCCAGTACCCGCGCGGTCAGCGAGGGGCCGAGCGAAAGAAAGAAGCCGCCGAGCGCCCACAGGGCGACCAGACTCGGCGCGGCCACCACGAAGTGCGGACGGATACGCGGCGGCACGGCGATGCTCGGGAGCAGCGAGGCCAGAGCTCCGGGGCGCCGGGCGGAGGTCTCCGGCATCAGCGCGACGACTGCGGCGATGCCCAGGAAGGCCGCGATCAGCAGCGCGTAGACCAGGGTGGTGGGGGCTGGGGCGTACTGGACGAGGAGTCCGGAGCCGAAGGCGCCGGCGGCGAGTCCGAGCAGGGTGGAGAGGCTGTTGACCAGGGCGCCGAGGTGCGGCTTGCCAGGCGGCTGGAGGTCGACAAGTCCGGCGCTGATGGCGCCGGTGGCGGCTCCGGTGGCGATGCCCTGAAGCATGCGGGCGGCCATCAGCCAGCCGACGCCGCCGGCCGCGATGAACAGGCCCATGGCCGCCGCCTCGACCATCAGTGCCGTGATGAGCACCGGCCTGCGGCCGACGTGGTCGGAAAGCGCGCCGACGATCACCAGGGCAAGCAGCAATCCGATGGCGTACAGGGCGAAGACGACCGTGACGGTGGCGGCGGAGAAGGCCCAGTGGGCCTGGTAGACGGGGTAGAGCGGGGAGGGGGCGCTCGCGGCGAACAAAAGGAAGAGCTGGGCGGATCCGAGCAGCCAGAAGGCGGCGCGGCGGGAGAGGCTCATGGTACGGCTTTCTCACTATCGCAATGATGTTTGCTTTAACTTGGAAGCTAACACCGCTACACCGCTAAAGCAAACAGCATTGCGATAAGCTTGTTCCATGACCGCAACCGAGCAGCACACCGCACGCCGCACCGGCGGCCGCAGCGCCCGGGTGCTCGCCGCCGTCGAACAGGCCGCAACCGAGCTGATCTGCGAACGCGGCGCCGACCGCCTCACCATCCCCGTCATCGCCGAAAGGGCCGGCGTCAATCCGACGAGCGTCTACCGACGGTGGGGCGACGTGCACCAGCTCCTGATCTGGGTGGCCGAGAACCGCCTCGCCCCCGAAGCCTTGCCACCGGACACCGGCAGCGCGCACGGTGACCTCACCGCCTGGGCGGCTGAACTCCTGACCCACATCAGCTCACCCGAGGGCTCCGCCTCGCTGCGGACCGTGGTCAACGCCGTGGCCGACGGCGAGGTCCGCGACCGCTGTCTGCGGAAACGGGCCGACCAGGTCAAGGTCATCCTGGAGCGCGCCCGCGCCCGGGGCGAGGCCGCGCCCGGACTCGACCAGGTGATGGACCGCGTTTTGGCCCCGTTGCACTTCCGCGTCCTGTTCGGTGTCGAGCCGACGGACTCCGCCTACAGCCACCGGCTGGTCGACGAACTGTTCACGTGAGCGCCAGCGTCTTTATCCTTCTCGGCCCACAGCCCGGTGCTGTGCACCACGCGCCGCAGGCACGCGGGGTGTCGGTCGTCGGCGCAGGCGCGATGGCGGACCGAAGGGTCGGCCGCCAGCTGTGGTTCGACGTTACCGCCGATGTACTGGGATCCGCCGTGACGGTGGCGGGTGACGAGCAGGTGTGGGCAACGCTCACCGGCCTGCTCGACCTAGAGCTCACGGGCTTCCACAAGCACATGCGGTAGCCGTTCGGGCGACGACGGGCCCGGGAGCACGCACGGCCCCGTCCTTCGGGGCGATCGGCCAATGGCCGGGCCATCTGATCGCCCCGTGCGTGGAGTGTCTGGCCAAAGACGGTATTGCCCCTGCGCAGGGTGGGGTGATGGGAGGCGACACTGTCAGCAGGTTCGGCCAGGTTGATGCTGTACTCCGACAGTTTGGGAATCCGCGGTGCGGTCGCACCGGAGGACCCGCAGAACATGGCGGGGCCATGGCGCGTGTACGACACGACCGCCCCGGCCACGCGCCGGGACATGACCGCTGACGCGCTCGCATGTGTGGCCGCCGAGTTCCCGGAGGACTTTGAAGGAGCCGAGCAGCGCGGGCGAGCAGCCATCGCAACGATGCTGACGCCCGGCGCGGACGACACCACAGAGAGGTCATGCGAACGGCCCCCGGCAAAAGCGCCGGGGGCCGTTTCGTTTGTGCAGGTGAGGGACGGTTTACCGCCCAGTATTCCCCAGGATCACCCGTCGAGCAGACCAGAACCCGAGCCAGCTGCCCTGACCGACCCGTAGGGCCGCTGACCTCCAAGAACCCTGCTACGGCAGGTTGCGCGCCATCACGATGCGCTGGACCTGGTTGGTGCCCTCGTAGATCTGGGTGATCTTGGCGTCGCGCATCATGCGCTCCACCGGGTAGTCACGGGTGTAGCCGTAGCCGCCGAGCAGCTGGACGGCGTCCGTGGTGACCTCCATCGCGACGTCGGAGGCGAAGCACTTCGCCGCCGCGCCCTGGAAGGTGAGGTCCGCATCGCCGCGCTCCGACTTGGCGGCGGCCGCGTACGTGAGCTGGCGGGCGGCCTCGAGCTTCATGGCCATGTCCGCGAGCATGAACTGGATGCCCTGGAAGTCGGCGATCGGCTTGCCGAACTGCTTGCGCTCCTTGACGTAGCCCTTGGCGTAGTCGAGCGCTCCCTGTGCGATGCCGAGCGCCTGGGCCGCGATGGTGATGCGGGTGTGGTCCAGGGTCTTCATCGCCGTGGCGAAGCCCGTGCCCTCCGCGCCGATCATGCGGTCGGCGGGGATGCGGACGTTGTCGAGGTAGACCTCACGGGTCGGGGAGCCCTTGATGCCGAGCTTCTTCTCCGGAGCGCCGAAGGAGACGCCGGGGTCGGACTTCTCGACGACGAAGGCGGAGATCCCCTTGGAGCGCTTCTCGGGGTCGGTCACGGCCATGACCGTGTAGTACTCGGAGACACCGGCGTTGGTGATCCAGCGCTTCACGCCGTTGAGGACGTAGAAGTCGCCGTCGCGGACCGCCTTGGTCTTCATGCCGGCCGCGTCGGAGCCCGCGTCGGGCTCGGAGAGGCAGTACGAGAACATCGCGTCGCCCTTGGCGAGCGGTCCCAGGTACTTCTTCTTCAGCTCCTCGGAGCCGGAGAGGATCACGGGGAGCGAACCGAGCTTGTTCACGGCCGGGATGAGGGAGGAGGACGCGCAGACGCGGGCCACCTCCTCGATCACGATGACCGTGGCGAGGGCGTCGGCGCCCGCGCCGCCGTAGCTCTCCGGGACGTGCACCGCGTGCAGGTCGGAGGCGACCAGCGCGTCGAGGGCCTCCTGCGGGAAGCGTGCTTCCTCGTCCACCGCGGCGGCGAACGGCGCGATCTTCGCCTCGGCGAGGGAGCGGACCGTCTCACGGAGCATGTCGTGCTCTTCCGACGGGCGATACAGATCGAAGTCGGCCGATCCTGCCAAGACTCTCACTCCCCAAGGTGTTAACTACCGTTAAGTATTCCAATGTTAGACGGCGCTCCCCGGGCAGGCATACGTGAGTTTGCCGACAGCTCGGGGCAGCGGGCGACGCGTGCTTTGGGGTGCCCCGCGGAGCCCCGGATATGCTCGGCCCCGCACGTCCCCGGCCCGCGTCGTACTGGAGCACCCCATGGCCCTCAAGATCACCGTGATCGGCACCGGATACCTCGGCGCCACCCACGCCGCGGCCATGGCGGAACTGGGCTTCGAGGTGCTGGGCCTCGACGTCGTCCCCGAGAAGATCGAGATGCTCGCGGCGGGCAAGGTCCCCATGTACGAGCCCGGCCTCGAGGACCTCCTGCGCAAGCACGTCGCCGGCATCGAGGGCTCCAGCGGACGGCTGCGGTTCACCACCTCGTACGAGGAGGCCGGCGACTTCGGCGATGTCCACTTCGTGTGTGTGAACACCCCGCAGAAGCAGAGCGAGTACGCCTGCGACATGTCGTACGTCGACGCCGCCTTCGCCTCGCTCGCCCCGCACCTGAAGCGCGCCGCGCTCGTCGTCGGCAAGTCGACCGTGCCGGTCGGCTCCGCGGAGCGGCTGGGCGCCGTGCTCGCCAGGACGGCCCCGGCGGGCGTGGACGTGGAGCTGGCCTGGAACCCGGAGTTCCTCCGCGAGGGCTTCGCCGTCGACGACACGCTGCACCCCGACCGGATCGTGGTCGGCGTGAACAGCGAGCGCGCGGAGAAGCTGCTGCGGGAGGTGTACGCGACGCCGGTGGGCGAGGGTTCGCCGTTCGTCGTGACCGACTTCCCGACCTCGGAGCTGGTGAAGACCGCGGCGAACTCGTTCCTGGCGACCAAGATCTCGTTCATCAACGCGATGGCCGAGGTGTGCGAGGCGGCGGGCGGCGATGTGGTGAAGCTGGCGGAGGCCATCGGCTACGACGAGCGGATCGGGAAGAAGTTCCTGCGGGCGGGCGTCGGTTTCGGCGGAGGCTGCCTGCCGAAGGACATCCGCGCCTTCATGGCGCGCGCCGGCGAGCTGGGTGCGGACCAGGCGCTCACGTTCCTGCGCGAGGTCGACTCCATCAACATGCGCCGTCGCGGGCACATGGTGGAGCTGGCGCGGGACGCGGTGGGCGGCGGTTCCTTCCTGGGCAAGCGGGTGGCGGTGCTGGGCGCGACCTTCAAGCCGGACTCGGACGACGTCCGGGACTCCCCGGCGCTGAACGTGGCGGGCCAGATCCATCTCCAGGGCGGCCAGGTGACGGTGTACGACCCCAAGGGCATGGAGAACGCGCGACGGCTCTTCCCGACGCTCGGTTACGCGGACTCCGCGCGCGAGGCGGTACGGGCCGCGGACGTCGTGCTGCACCTGACGGAGTGGCGCGAGTTCAGGGAGCTGGACCCGGCGGAGCTGGCGACGGTCGTGTCGTCGCCGATCATCCTCGACGGCCGCAACGCACTGGACCCGGCGGCCTGGCGCGAGGCCGGGTGGACGTACCGCGCGATGGGGCGCCCGCGGGCGTAACGCCCCTTTTCAGAACACCTGGCGGGACTGCCGCGCGAGGAACGGCCAAGGAGCCCCGTCGGGTCAGGCGGACGAGGCGCGGCGGGCTCTGTAGGCGCGCATCTTGGCGCGGGCGCCGCAGACGGACATCGAGCACCAGCGGCTCCGGCCGGCCGGGCTGCGGTCGAAGTACGCCCACTGGCAGTCCTGGGCTTCGCATGCCTTGAGGCGGGTCCAGCTGCCGTCCGCGCCGGCCGCCGCGATGGCCTCGGCGATCCGCGAGAGCAGTGTCGGCGGGCCGAGGGGGCGCAGGCCGGCCGTGCCGTCGGCGGCGATCGCCACACGCAACGGGGCGTCGGACAGGATCGTGTCGAGCGCGGTGGACCTGCCGTGGCCCGCATGGGCCAGGCACGCCGCGCGCAGAGCCTCGCGCAGCTCGCGGGCCGCGGGGACGTCCGTCTCGGTGAGGTCGAAGCGCGCGCGGCCTTCGGGCGTGTCCAGGGTGTCCGCGCCCGTCTCGACGTCCAGTGTGTTCACCAGGGCCTCGACCAGCGCGAGGCCGCCGGGAGCGGGAGCCCTGTCATTCATGCTTGCGACGTTACCTCTTATGGGGGACCATGCAGTAACCGTTACCGGTTAGGCGCCGGTAGGGGTAACCATCGTGGTGACCATCGAGGAGAAGACATGGCTATGGCCAGGCTCGGGGCCGTTGTGCTCGACTGTCCCGACCCCGTCGCGCTCGCGCGGTTCTACGCCGGGATCCTGGGCGGGGAGATCAAGATGCAGGAGGAAGACGGCGACCGGTGGGTGGATCTCGAGGGAGTCGCCGGCACGACCCTCGCGTTTCAGGCGGCACCCGGTTTCGTACCCCCGAAGTGGCCCTCCGCCGAGGAGTCGCAGCAGTTCCATCTGGACCTGACCGTCGACGACCTGGACGCCGCGGAGGCGAAGGTGCTGGAGCTCGGTGCCACCGTCCTGGAGGCGGACGACCGGAAGCGGTCGTTCCGCGTGTACGCGGACCCGGCCGGGCATCCGTTCTGCCTCTGCGCCTGCTAGAAGCGTCCTGGCGTCCCGCCGTCAG
This sequence comes from Streptomyces sp. NPDC006283, assembly GCF_040613325.1. Lineage (NCBI taxonomy): Bacteria > Bacillati > Actinomycetota > Actinomycetes > Kitasatosporales > Streptomycetaceae > Streptomyces > Streptomyces sp. NPDC006283. Next base: position 46,668 of record NZ_JBEXRZ010000018.1, read on the forward strand.
AGGTGCCGTCAGAGGTCCAGCGTGCCGATCGCCGCTCGTGAAGGCATCCGGCGCGACCGGACCGCGCGCCGCGAACTCGTCGCGCGCGATCGGGATTCGGCGAGCGGTGCGTTCGGGGTGCGCGGCCGAAACCGCGCACCCCTGGCGCGCCAGGCCCTGTCCGGACCGAAGGACCCTAAACCGCGTCGAGCTCGTCGATCGTCACGTTCGACGGGCCGCGGGTGGGCTGCAGGTCGGCGGCCACGTCCTCCGCGGCGCGCAGCGCGCGGACCGCGTTCTGCCAGGTGAGTTTGGCGAGGTCCGTGTCCGACCAGCCGCGGTGCAGCAGTTCGGCGATCAGGTTGGGGTAGCCCGCGACGTCCTCGAGGCCGGCCGGGGTGAAGGCCGTGCCGTCGAAGTCGCCGCCGATGCCGATGTGGTCGATGCCGGCGACCTCGCGCATGTGGTCGAGGTGGTCGGCGACCGTGGCGGCGGTCGCGGTCGGCCGGGGGTGCGCGGCCTCGAACGCCTCGTGGATCTTCATCGCCTGGGGAGTGGTGTCCAGGTGGTGCAGTCCGTGGGCCCGCATGTTCTCGTCCGCCGCGCGGGTCCACTCGACGGCCGCGGGCAGGATGAACTTCGGCACGAACGTCGCCATCGCCACGCCCCCGTTGGCGGGCAGCAGGGCCAGCACCTCATCGGGGATGTTGCGCGGGTGGTCGCAGACCGCCCGGGACGACGAGTGCGAGAAGATCACCGGCGCGACGGAGGTCGCGAGCGCGTGGCGCATCGTCGTCTCCGCGACGTGGGAGAGGTCGACGAGCATGCCGATGCGGTTCATTTCGCGCACGACCTCGTGGCCGAAGGCGGAGAGGCCGCCGACGCCGGGTTCGTCGGTCGCGGAGTCCGCCCAGGCGATGTTGTCGTTGTGCGTGAGGGTCATGTAGCGCACGCCCAGCGCGTACAGGGCACGCAGGGTGGCGAGCGAGTTGTTGATCGAGTGCCCGCCTTCCGCCCCCATGAGCGAGGCGATACGGCCCTCGTCGCGCGCGATCTCCATGTCCTCCGCGCTGAGCGCACGCGCGAGGTCGGCGGGGTAGCGCTCGAGGAGCTGGTCGACGACGTCGATCTGCTCCAGCGTGGCGCTGACCGCGGCGTCGCCCGCCATGGTGCTGCGCACGTACACGGACCAGAACTGGGCGCCGACCCCGCCGCTGCGCAGCCGCGGGATGTCGGTGTGGAGCCGGCCCTGCTGGTCGGCCGCGATGTCCATCCGGTCGAGGTCGTAGCGGACGTGCTCCCGCAGCGCCCAGGGGAGGTCGTTGTGGCCGTCGACGAGGGGGTGGGCGGCGAGCAGCTCGCGCGCCCGGCCCAGATGATCCGCGGCAGAGGTGGGGGTGTCCATTGGCTGTTACTTCCCGGCGCCCGGCTTTCCGAAGCCGAAGGACTCCGCACCCGCGACCTTCGCGCGCAGCCGCTTGCCCTTCTCCGTGGCCTGGTCGTTCAGCTCCTGCTGGAACTCCCGCATACGGGCGAGGAGTTCGTCGTCGTGCGTGGCGAGGATGCGGGCCGCCAGCAGGCCGGCGTTACGGGCGCCGGCCACGGAGACGGTGGCGACGGGCACGCCCGCCGGCATCTGCACGATGGAGAGCAGGGAATCCATGCCGTCGAGGTACTTCAGCGGGACGGGGACGCCGATGACGGGCAGCGGGGTGACGGAGGCGAGCATGCCCGGGAGGTGGGCGGCTCCCCCGGCACCGGCGATGATCACCTTGAGGCCGCGGTCGGCCGCCTCCTCGCCGTACGCGACCATCTCGCGGGGCATGCGGTGCGCCGAGACGACGTCGACCTCGTACTCGATCTCGAACTCGTCGAGCGCCTGGGCGGCCGCCTCCATGACGGGCCAGTCGGAGTCGGACCCCATGACAATGCCAACGACAGGACTCATTCGGTGATCGTTCCTCGCAGATAGCCGGCGGCATGGCGGGCGCGCTCGAGGGCGTCGTCCAGGTCGTCGCCGTATGTGTTGACGTGGCCCACCTTGCGGCCAGGCTTCACGTCCTTGCCATACATATGGATCTTGAGCTGCGGGTCCCGGGCCATGCAGTGCAGATAGGCCGCATACATGTCGGGGTAGTCGCCGCCCAGCACGTTGCACATGACCGTCCAGGGGGCCCGCGGGCGCGGGTCGCCGAGCGGCAGGTCCAGCACGGCGCGGACGTGGTTGGCGAACTGCGAGGTGATCGCGCCGTCCTGGGTCCAGTGGCCGGAGTTGTGGGGACGCATGGCCAGCTCGTTGACGAGGATGCGTCCGTCCGTCGTCTCGAACAGCTCGACGGCGAGATGGCCGACGACGCCGAGTTCCTTGGCGATGCGCAGTGCGAGCTCCTGCGCCTGGCCCGCGAGCTCGGGGTCGAGATCGGGCGCGGGTGCGATCACGGTGTCGCAGACACCGTTGACCTGCTGCGACTCGACGACCGGGTAGGCCACGGCCTGGCCGTGGGGGGAGCGGACGATGTTCGCGGCGAGCTCGCGCCGGAAGGCGACCTTCTCTTCGGCGAGGACGGGAACGCCGGCCTTGAAGGGCGCCTCCGCGTCGGCTTCCTCATGGACGACCCAGACGCCCTTTCCGTCGTACCCGCCGCGCACGGTCTTGAGGACGACGGGGAAGCCTCCGGCCTCCTCGGCGAAGGCGGTCACATCGGCGGGGTCGGCCACGATGCGGTGGAGCGGGCACGGCACGCCGATCTCCGTGAGCCTGGCCCGCATCACGCCCTTGTCCTGGGCATGCCGTAGCGCGTCGGGGCCGGGGCGGACGACGACGCCGCTCGCCTCCAGCGCCCGCAGGTGCTCGATCGGGACATGCTCGTGATCGAAAGTGATCACGTCGCAGCCGCGCGCGAACTCGACGAGGGTGTCCAGGTCGCGGTAGTCGCCGACGACGACGTCGCTCACCACCTGGGCCGCGGAGTCCTGGGGGGTGTCACTGAGGAGCTTGAATTTCAGGCCGAGGGGGATACCCGCCTCGTGGGTCATACGGGCGAGCTGACCGCCGCCGACCATGCCGACTACCGGGAATGTCACTCTCCTAGGGTATCCGCCGAGAGGACACCCCCTGTCTTCCGTAGGTTCCGACAGGGCTCTGTAGCGCACGTCACATCTTCCTCGTGGCTCACAGGCGGCGCAGGAGGTCGCTGGTTAGCATGACGGAGTCGACGCTTGTCGGCCGATCGCCGATCTGACGAGGCTGGGCTCTCACTATGAGTGAACGAGGCGGAAAGCTGCGCGAGCAGCTGAACCAGCTCATGCGCGAGATCGCCAAGTTCGGTGCGGTCGGTGGAGTCGGCCTGGTGGTCAACCTCGCCGTCTTCAACCTCGTACGGAACGTCACGGAGATCCCCGTCGTCCGGGCGTCGATCCTGGCGACCGTCGTCGCCATCGCCTGCAACTACGTCGGGTTCCGCTACTTCACCTACCGCGACCGCGACAAGAACGGCCGCACCAGGGAGATGACGCTCTTCCTGCTGTTCAGCGCCGTGGGCCTGGTGATCGAGCACGGCGTTCTGTACACCGCGACGTACGGCTTCGACTGGGACACCCCGCTGCAGAGCAACATCTTCAAGTTCCTCGGCATCGGCGTCGCGACGCTGTTCCGGTTCTGGTCGTACCGCACGTGGGTCTTCCGGGCGCTGCCCGCACGGGAGACCGTGCAGAGGGCCGAGTCGTTCCTGGAGCAGCGCCGCCCGGAGCCGGTACCCGCCGACCGCGCCGCCCGCTGACGGCCCGTCCCTCTCACCTCACGGTCGGCTTCTCGTCGTCCTTGCGTTTGCGTGCCACCCGGCTCAGGAAGAGCGCGAAGACGGGCGGGTGCTGCTGGAGCAGTTCCAGCCGGCCGCCGTCCGCCTCCGCGAGGTCCCGGGCGACGGCGAGCCCGATGCCGGTCGAGTTGCGGCCGCTGATGGTCCGCTCGAAGATGCGTGCCCCCAGGTCGCCCGGCACACCGGGCCCCTCGTCGGTCACCTCCACCACTGCCTGGTTCCCGGTGACCCGGGTGCGTACGGCGACGGTGCCGCCTCCGTGCATGAGGGAGTTCTCGATCAGCGCCGCGAGCACCTGGGCGACGGCGCCGGGAGTGCCGACGGCCCGCATGCCCTGGCGGCCGGAGCAGACGATGGCGCGGCCCGCGCTGCGGTACACCGGCCGCCACTCCTCGAGCTGCTGCTTGACCACTTCGTCCAGGTCGAAGACGACGGCGGACCCCGTGCGCGGGTCGCGGGAGTTGGTCAGCAGCCGCTGGACCACGTCGGTGAGCCGCTCCACCTGGGTGAGGGCGATGCTGGCCTCCTCCTTCACGGTCGCCAGGTCGTCGGTGACCGTGATCTCCTCCAGCCGCATCGACAGCGCGGTCAGCGGCGTCCGGAGCTGGTGCGAGGCGTCCGCGGCGAGCCGTCGCTCCGCCGTGAGCATCCGGGCGATCCGCTCGGCGCTGGCGTCGAGGACATCGGCGACCCGGTCCAGTTCGGGGACGCCGTAGCGGCGGTGGCGGGGCCGGGGGTCGCCGGAGCCGAGGCGTTCCGCGGTCTCCGCGAGGTCGGTGAGCGGGGAGCCGAGCCGGTTGGCCTGACGCACGGCGAGCAGCACGGCCGCGACGACGGCGAGCAGCGCGACCCCGCCGATGATCAGCAGGGACCTGCCGACCTCCCGCGTCACGGTGGAACGCGCCTCCTCGACGGCGACTGTCGTGTTCCGCTCGCCCTCCGCGGTGCCGCGAATGACGCTGCCGGAGGGGGGCTCGCCGATCTCGATGGGCTCGCGGCCCGGAATGGTGATCAGGGCGTAGCGGGTGATGTCGCCCTGCTGGGCGAGGATGTCCGGGTTGACCGGCTCATCGCCCACCAGTCGGCTCTCGACGATGCTGACCAGGCGCAGGGCGTCGGAATCCACGCTCTCCTGGGCGCTGCTGCTGATGGTGCGGGTCTCCACCAGGACGAGGGAGACGCCGAAGACGGCGATGACAACGAGCACCACGGAGAGCGTGGAGGTGATCAGACGGCGACGCATGGTGCCTCACGTCTCAGGACTTCTCGAAGCGGAAGCCCACGCCGCGCACGGTGGCGATGTAACGGGGATTCGCCGCGTCGTCGCCGAGCTTCTTGCGCAGCCAGGAGATGTGCATGTCGAGGGTCTTGGTCGACGACCACCAGGTGGTGTCCCACACCTCGCGCATCAGCTGGTCGCGGGTGACGACCCGGCCGGCGTCCCGGACGAGGACCCGCAGCAGGTCGAACTCCTTGGCGGTGAGCTGGAGTTCCTCGTCGCCCATCCAGGCGCGGTGCGACTCGACGTCGATCCGCACGCCGTGCGTGGCGGGTGCGGGGACGGGTTCGGAGGAACCGCGCCGCAGCAGGGCCCGTACGCGGGCGAGGAGCTCGGCGAGCCGGAACGGCTTGGTGACGTAGTCGTCGGCGCCCGCGTCCAGTCCGACGACGGTGTCCACCTCGTCGGCGCGTGCGGTGAGCACCAGGATCGGGATCGCCTGCCCCTCCGCACGGAGCCGGCGGGCGACCTCCAGACCGTCCATGCCGGGCAGTCCGAGATCCAGCACGACAAGATCGACACCGCCCGCGAGACCCGCGTCGAGCGCGGTGGGACCGTCCTCGCGCACCTCGACCTCGTATCCCTCTCTGCGCAACGCTCGGGCCAGCGGTTCCGAGATGGATGCATCGTCCTCGGCGAGCAGTACACGGGTCATGGGGTGATGGTAGTCCGCGCGGCACGGCCGTCGGGGCGTGATCGACAACCCCTGCGGGTGTGGGATGCGATCCTGCTTACGACCTTCGATTCAGGGCAGACGGTTCCACGATCACCTGTGATCCATCTCTCAAGTCCTTCCATATGCCGCACTGTCGTGCCGTATGGTGGCGTGACGCCCGTAGTACAACTCGGGGACCTTTGGCTGCCGTGCGCACCAAAGGTCTCTTTTCTGTACGAAGGTCGACCCGATACCGTTTCAGCCGTTTCGAGCCTGACCTGACACAGTGAATGACCTGTTGGCCGGGCCCCGGGTGCGACACAGCGTCCGGGGCGTGGATCCCGACACGGACCGTTCCCGGCCTCCGCCCGCGGGGGAACCCCGAAGGCGTCGGGGTGGAGCGCCCCGTGCCGGTGCCGGCCTCCCCCCACCGGGCGCGTACCGCTCACGAAGCGCCGCGTCCCGAGCGAGCAAGGATCGACCATGGCGTCCAGCCTGACGAAGGACTCTGCCAGTACCCCTGGTTCGGAGAAGACCTTCTTCGGCCACCCCCGCGGTATGGCCACCCTCTTCATGACGGAGATGTGGGAGCGCTTTTCCTGGTACGGGATGCGCGGCATCCTCGTCCTGTACATGGTCGCGGCCGTCCTCGACGGACCGTTGAAGGAGCGGGAGGCGCTGGCCGTCTCCATCTACGGTGTCTACAACGCCGTCGTCTACATGGCCGCCATGCCCGGAGGCTGGGTCGCCGACCGGCTGTGGGGCGCCCGCAAGGCCGTTCTGGTCGGCGGCATCGTCATCGCCCTGGGTCACTACACCCTGGCGATCCCGTCGGACACGGCGTTCTTCGCCGGCCTCGTACTCATCGCCGCCGGTACGGGTCTGCTGAAGCCCAACATCTCGGCCATGGTCGGCGGCCTGTACGAGGGCCAGTCGAGCGCCCGCCGCGACGCCGGCTTCACCCTCTTCTACATGGCGATCAACATCGGCGGCATGGCCGCCCCGCTGGTCGTCGGCTACCTCGGTGAGAACGTCAACTGGCACCTCGGCTTCGCCGTCGCCGGTATCGGCATGACGCTGGCCGTCGTGCAGTACGTCCTGGGCGGCCGTTACCTCGGAGACATCGGCAAGCGGCCGGGCACCCCGGCGACGCCGGAGGAGAAGCGCTCCGTCCTGCGCAAGGTCCTGCTGTGGAGCGGCATCGCCGTCGCCGCGCTCGTGCTCGACATCGCGCTCGGCACATACGACATCGAGCACATCGTGAACGTGCTCGCGGTGCTCGGCATCGTCGTTCCGGTCGTCTACTTCGTCTCGATGCTCCGCAACCCGGCTCTGACCGCCGCGGACCGGCCGAAGATCCAGGCGTTCGTGTGGTTCTTCGCCACGGCCGTCCTGTTCTGGATGATCTACGACCAGTCCGGCTCGCTGCTGACGCTCTTCGCCGACAACAAGACCGACCGCATGATCGGCGGCTGGGAGTTCCCGGCGTCGTGGTACCAGTCGGTCAACCCGGCCATGGTCATCGTGCTGGCGCCGATCTTCGCCGCGCTGTGGGTCAAGCTCGCGCAGCGCAACCGCGAGCCCAGCACCCCCATGAAGTTCGCGCTCGCGATGCTGCTCATCGGCGGCTCGTTCGGGATCATGGGTCTGGCGGGCGCCGCCGCCGCGAACAGCGACACCGGCAAGGTCACCGTCTTCTGGCTGCTGAGCGTCTACCTCGTCCAGACCATCGGTGAGATGTGTCTGTCCCCGGTCGGCCTGTCCCTGTCGACCAAGCTGGCGCCGAAGCAGTTCGTCGGTCAGATCATGGGTCTGTGGTTCCTCGCCACGGCGACGGGCAACGCGCTGAACGGCTGGACCACGAAGCTCAACAAGCCGCTGGGCGACGCGCTCTACTACTCGCTGTGGGCCGTCATCGCCGTCGCGGCGGGACTGACGTTCATGATGGCCGGGCGGAAGATCCGCGCCCTCATGGGCGACGTGCGCTGACACGACGCGCGCCCCTGCTGACGGGCCGCCGCACCGGATTCGGTGCGGCGGCCCTTCGCTGTTGCCGGCTGTCAGCGACCGGCCGTCAGCGCATGCCGCGCAGCCGCTGCCACGGCGTGAACGTGAACACCGCGCCGCCCAGCAGAATCACCGTGCCGGCGACCAGTGCGAGAGCGCGGAGCGCCCCGGCGTCCTCCGCTCCGGTCTCGGCGAGGCCCCCGGACGTGCCGCCCGAGGCCGTCGAGCCGCCCGTGGCGCCGGAGCCGCCGGTGCCGGAGCCTCCCGACGCACCGCCCGGCTGGGCCGACGTGTCGAGCTCCAGGGAGAACGGGACGTCTGCCGGTGGCGTGCAGGTCGTCGTCGTGCCCAGCGCCTTGACGGTGAGGACGCCGGGGCTCAGAGTCGTCTTCCCGGTGGCGCCGGGCTTGTAGGTGCCCTTCAGATCAGGGATCTCGATCGGGTCGCCCGACTTGATGGGCTCCTTGTTGGTCGGGCCCTCGACATGGACGAAGCCTTTGTCGGCGCCGCCCAGCTTCACCTCCATCGACGGCTTGACCGAGTCCGCGGGGATGTCGGCCGGGCTGTCCATGACCGACTTGGAGAACTTCACGGTCAGGTCGTAGCTGCCACCGTTCTTCCGGGCGTCGATACGGACGGGGGAGACGGCGTTCTTGTCGCCGATGGGTGTCTTGCAGGAGTAGGCGACCTCGATCTCCTTGCCCTGGTGGTCGGTGGGGCCGCCGGGATCGGTGCCGCCGGTGGTTCCGCCGTCGGTGGCTCCACCGTCGCTGCCACCGTTCGTCGTACCGCCGCTGGTCGTACCGCCGCTGGTCGTACCGCCCGACGTCGTTCCGCCGTTGGTCGTGCCACCGTTCGTCGTGCCGCCATTGGTCGTACCGCCCGACGTCGTTCCTCCCCCGCCGTCGGTCACCTTCACCGTCGCGCCCGCCTGGACCGGCTCCTTCGGCGCGCATTTCGTGTCCGTCGAGATCGGCTTCGAGACGTTGATCCCGTACGCACCCGGTGTCAGGGTGACCTCACCGGCCTTCTCCAGTTTCAGCGTGCCCTTCATGTCGGGGAGCACCATCGGGCTGTTCTTCGGAATCGGCGGATTCTGGCGCGGGCCCTCCATCTTCACCTCGCCCGTCGAGACGCCGCCCAGCGTGATCGTGCCGGTCGGTTTGACGGTGTCCTGGGCCAGATCCAGGACGTCCGGGTTCTTGGACGCCGCCTGGACCGTCTTCCACACCACCTCGATCGTGTCGCCGACCTTGGCCTCCGCGGGCGCGGTGATCTGCACCTTGGTGGTGCCCTGCACGGGCGGCAGGCCGGAGATGGGCGGCGGAATGCATTCCGTCGCGTACGAGACCTCGGCGGCCTGGGCGGGGCTCGCGGCCAGCAGGATCCCCGCGCCGCCGAGCATCAGCGCGACGCCGGCCGCGCTCATCCTCCGTTGCGTACTCACGAATGTCCCTTCGTCGTCGTCGGTCGGTTCTCTGACGGTGCGGAGTCAGGGGTGAACCACGGCAGTGCGGCGGCCGTGGCCGTGGCGGTGCCGTCGGCCGGTTCGCCTGCGGCGCCGGCTCGTCGGGGGCGGGCGTGACGTGGACCCGGAGGCCGGATCCTGTCGACCACCGCCATGCCGACACGGAACACGGCGGCCGGTACGACCAGGGCGAGCAGGATCCAGAAGACCGTGACGCCCCACGGCCAGGACACGCCCCAGGGCTGCTCGGCGAGGACCTTCGTGCCGTACTTCACCGAGACCGAGTAGTCGCCGTGCGCGCCGGCGGAGAGCTGGACGGGCAGCGAGATCCGTGCCTTCCCGCCCGGCTTGATCGTGCCGCGCCACTGCTGCTCCTCCCACTGCGGGGCGAACACACCGTGTGCGGTGCCGATCTCGAAGACGGGGTCCGTGACCGGGCCGGTGCCGAGATTGCCGACCGTGAACTCGAGCCTGCGGGTGGGCGGCGCGCCGAAGAGGACCAGGAGACCCGACTCGCCCTCCAGGCGGGTCGCCGTGAGCACGGCGAGCCTTCCGCCGCCCTGCTCCGGGAGCGGTGCGGTGGGGTGTCCGGCGACGACGAACTCGGCGTCCACGGACCGCTGTTCGCCGGTGACGGTGGCGACGTGCACGACGCAGGGGCAGGGCACGGGTGGCTCGGAGACCGGCAACTTCGTGCGGAACGAGCCCTTGGAGTCGGTGGTCACGGCGCGGCCGCCGGCGTTGGCGCAGGAGTTGGTGCCGCCGATCACGCCCTGGGCGGGGGTGGACCGGCCGCAGACGAGCAGCATGAGGAGGGCGCGGGCGCGCCAGCCGCTGCCGCTGACGGTGATGTCGCCGCCCTTGCCGGCCTGGGGGGCGGAGAGCTTCACGTCGGGTTTGGGCGGGGCGGCGTGCGCGGCGGGGACGGCAGGCAGGAGGAGGAGTGCGGCAAGCACGGCGGCGGCGAGGCCGTGGCGCCCCCTTCCGAAAGCGGCGGCGGGGCGCGGGGAGGGCGGGGTCGGCATGGTCAGCGGCCTCCTGCTCTCGAAGAGCGGCGGCGGCGGAGCCACAGTGCCGCGGGGGCGGGCAGCAGAAGCAGCAGCAGCGTCGGCCAGGGGACGAAGGTCTGCGACACCGTCGACTCCGTGTGCACGTCGCCCGCCGCGGTGGCCTCGAGACGAAGATCCACCCGGTCCAGCGCCGGAGAGTCCCACCTCTCCGTCAGCGAGACCCGTTGCGCCGGCGGGAGTGGGGCCAGCTCACGCGGCCGCCGGGCGAGGGGGGCGCCGAACAGACCGTCCGTGTGCAGGGTCACGCGCGGTGACAGAGGGGTGTTGCCGCGGTTGACGAGGGTGTAGTGCACGGAGCCGCCGGAGACGGACACGTCCTCGACCGTGAGCGCCGTCACCCTCGGGCCGCTCACGCGCAGGTGGATGCGGATCGGCTCCTCGCGCCCGCCGGCGGATGCCGTGATCGTGCCCGTCTCTTCGCCGGGGGGTGTGTGGGCGGGCACGGTCACCGTGAAGGGGACATCCGCCCGGGTGCGGGCCGGGATGGTCACCTTTTCGGCGGCGAGCGCGATCCACGAGCCCGGGGAGGGGTCGGCGCGGAGGGCCACCGTGAGTGCCTTCGTGCCCGGGTTCGTCACGGAGACGCGGTCCTCGAGCACCATGCCGGGGCTGCCTTCCAGGTATACGTACGCCCGCCCCGGCTCCCATCCGGGCCCGGGTGGCGCCGCGAGGGCGAGGACGAGCGCGAGCGCGGCCCGCACGGCTCAGCCCGCGGTCCGGCCGCCGCGCCGGCTCAGCCAGAGGACGCCCGCCGCCCCGGTCAGCAGTACCGTCCCGCCGAAGGTGGCGAGCGCCGTCGCGGAGTCCAGCGGGCCCGTCTTCGGCAGTTCGGAGCCCTGCGGTGCGGTGTCGCCGCCCGCCGCCGTGACATCCAGTTCCAGGGACGGGCCGGGGCTGTTGGTGGGCGTGCAGGTCGTGGTGGTGCCGAGGGCCTTGATCGTCAGTACGCCCGCGGTGAAGGTGACCTTGCCGCTCTTCTTCGGGGTGTACGTGCCGGACAGGTCGCTGATTTTGATCGGGGTCTCGGCCGGAACGGCCGCCGCGTTGGGCGGCCCGGTCACCGGCACCTTCCCGGTCTCCGCGCCGCCCAGCTCGATGACCGCGCTCGGGTTCATGGCGCCCTTGCCCAGTTCGACCGGGCTGGAGGAGACGCCCTTCTGGAAGGACATGGTGAGCTTGTACGCGCTGCCGCTCTTCACGGCCTTGATGTCGATCGGCGAGACCGCGCCCTTCGGTCCGATCGGGGTCTTGCACTGGTAGTCGACGTCCACGACGGTGGCCTGCGCGGCCGGGGCGGCCATCAGCACCACCGGGGCCGCCATCGCTGCTGCCAGCGCACATGCTGTTCGTTTCCGGTACGACACGTCGGGTCCCCTCGGCCGGCACGTAACTGACGACACATCAGATCGGGCGCTCAAGGTACGCCTGAGGCCTTGGGGAGGGAAGACAAAGAGCACGCCGTATCGACGGCGTGCTCCGGTACGAGGTACGGGTGACTCAGGCGGGGGCGGCGAGCTCCGCCCACACGGTCTTGCCCGGCGAGCCGGGCGACCGGACAACTCCCCAGTCCACGCAGAGCCGTTGGACGATGAACATGCCGTGGCCGCCGGGCCGCCCGGCACGGTGCGGGGTGCGCGGCGCAGGCTGGCCGGAACCGCGGTCGGTGACCTCGAGGCGCAGGACCTTGCCGTCGCAGCCGACGCGCAGTTCCTCGGGCCCCTCCGCGTGCAGACAGGCGTTGGTGACCAGCTCGGAGACGACCAGCAGCACGTCCTCCGCGGCGGCGCGGCGGTCGGCCGTGTCGGCGGGGAGCCAGCCCCAGTCGTAGAGGGCCTGCCGCGTGAAGTCGCGGGCCATGGGGACGATGCCACTGGCCGCGCCCAGGGCAAGGCTGCGCACGGCACCGCCGGAAACACCGGAGGGCCCGGGCGCGGGCACCGACGGCGCCGCGCCGGCACCGCCGGGCTCTGGGCCGAGGTCGCCCGGCTGTTGCTGCCGGGTGGTGCTCATCAGCGCTTCACCTCACCGATTCACCGATTCGCCATGGTCTGAGTACGCAGAGTGCTGGGCTTTCCACGTTCTGCGGGGTTCTCCTGCCCGGCCGATTCGTGACAACACCCACGAGATCGCACCGGTCCGCGTGATGCGGGCAACAGGAGGGGCCGTCAGTGGCCCAGGGCCGCTTCGACGGAGTCGTGCACGGTGAAGACCGCCTCGGCTCCGGTGATCTCGAAGACCCTCGCCACCACGGGACGCATCCCGGCCAGATGGACCGCTCCCCCGCCGGCCTCGGCCTTCAGCCGGGCGCCGAGCAGGACGTTGAGTCCGGTGGAGTCGCAGAACTCGAGCTGTGAGCAGTCGATGACGAGGCGTACACGCCCCTGTTCGATCGCCTCTTCCAAGGGAACCCGCAGCAGGTCGGCGGTGTGGTGATCGAGCTCACCCGCCGGTTTCACAACCTCGCTGCGCCCCTCGGTCCGAACCTCGACCTGAAGCCGGCCCCGATTCACGCTACCGACCGTCTCGCGGTCCATGCCGTCCCTTTTCGCCGTGTCGTTAGCTGCGTCGTCCACCGTTGCGTACTGGGCGCCACCACCGTCGACGGACAGCGTCGGCGCCCGTCGAACCCTACGCCCTCGACGGCCGGTCCGGTAGCCGAACTAATCGACAATACGGACATATAGGAGATACGCCACTTGCCATCGTCCTGGCAGAACCGGTAGGGCTAGTAAAGACACAACCGACACGGCCGGCTTTGGAGGCGCCGCTCAC
>NZ_JBEXRZ010000019.1:0-56611 GCF_040613325.1 Streptomyces sp. NPDC006283
GACCATCTCGCGGGCCTTCGGCCCGATCTCACGCGGACTGTGCGAGATCGTCGACAAGCTCTCGTACGCCGTCTACAAGGCGACGAGCGAACCGGCCGTCGCCGACACGGCCGCGGCCGCCACCCCCACCGGCAGCGGGAAGCCGGCCACGACCGCCGCCCCCGCCGAAACACCCGTCCCGGCCCTCGTCGGGTCCGCGACACCCCGGGCGGACCTCGGTGCGAGCCGGCCCGCCACGACACCCGCCACGGCCGAGACGGCGGCGGAGCAGAAGACCCGGCCGGCCCGGTCCAGGGCCGGCGCCACCACCGGGCGACGGACGGGCGGCGCGGCGCGCACGGGCGGGACCGGCGGCACACCGGGCGGGACCGGCGAACCTGTGGCACCCGCGGTGCCCGGGGCCGACCCCGCCGGCGGCGACGCCGGCCCCGGCAAGGCCCCCCGCGCCAAGAGGGCCGCGGCGCCGCGGCCCCGCGACGGGCGAGGAGTCCGCACGGCGAAGCCCCTGGGCGACGACGACCGGGGCCGCCTCCTCAGCGGCAGCCACCATGACCCGCACGCCCTGCTCGGCGCCCACTCGGTGCGCGGCGGCATCCAGATGCGGGTGCTGCGCCCGCACGCCCTGTCCGTCACCGTCGTCGCCAAGGGCCTGCGCGCGGAGCTGAACAGCGACGGCGACGGCCTCTTCTCCGGTGTGCTCCCCCTGCGCACGACCCCCGACTACCGGCTTCTCGTCACCTACGAGGGCCACGAGGACGGGTTCGAGGTCGAGGACCCGTACCGCCTCCTGCCCGCTCTCGGCGAGCTCGACCTGCATCTGATCGGCGAGGGCAGGCACGAGGAGCTGTGGAAGGCGCTGGGCGCGCACCCGATGACGCACCAGGGCGTCACCGGCACGCGGTTCACGCTCTGGGCGCCGAACGCGCGCGGCGTCCGGGTCGTCGGCGACTTCAACTACTGGGACGGCCAGGGCTTCCCGATGCGCTCGCTCGGCGCGACGGGCGTGTGGGAGCTGTTCCTGCCGGGCGTCGGCGAGGGTTCGCTCTACAAGTTCGAGATCACCCGCCCGGACGGTTCGCACACCCAGCGCGCGGACCCGATGGCCCGGCGCACCGAGGTGCCGCCCGCCAACGCCTCGGTCGTGACCGAGTCCCACCACGAGTGGGGCGACCAGGAGTGGATGACGCACCGCGGCGACCGCCCCCTGCACGAGTCGCCGCTGTCGGTCTACGAGGTCCACCTTCCTTCCTGGCGCCCCGGTCTGACCTACCGCCAGCTGGCCGTGCAGCTGCCGAAGTACGTGAAGGACCTCGGCTTCACCCATGTGGAGTTCATGCCGGTCGCCGAGCATCCCTTCGGCGGTTCCTGGGGCTACCAGGTGACCGGCTTCTACGCGCCGACGTCCCGCATGGGCACGCCGGACGACTTCCGCCACTTGGTGGACAGCCTGCACCGGGCGGGCATCGGCGTGCTCGTGGACTGGGTGCCCGCGCACTTCCCGCGGGACGACTGGGCGCTGGCCGAGTTCGACGGCCGCCCGCTGTACGAGCACAGTGACCCGGCGCGGGCGGCGCATCCGGACTGGGGCACGCTCGAGTTCGACTACGGCCGCAAGGAGGTGCGGAACTTCCTGGTGGCGAACGCGACCTACTGGTGCGAGGAGTTCCACATCGACGGGCTGCGGGTCGACGCGGTCGCCTCGATGCTCTACCTCGACTACTCCCGCGAGGACGGCCAGTGGTCGCCGAACGAGCACGGCGGCCGGGAGAACCTGGACGCGGTCGGCTTCCTGCAGGAGATGAACGCCACCGTCTACCGGCGTAACCCGGGGGTCGTCACGATCGCCGAGGAGTCCACGGCGTGGAACGGCGTGACCCGCGCGACACACCACGGCGGCCTCGGCTTCGGCCTGAAGTGGAACATGGGCTGGATGCACGACTCGCTCCAGTACGTGTCGAAGGAGCCGGTGCACCGCAAGTACCACCACAACGAGATGACGTTCTCGATGATGTACGCGTACAGCGAGAACTACGTCCTGCCCATCTCGCACGACGAGGTCGTGCACGGCAAGCGGGCGCTGGTGAGCAAGATGCCGGGCGACTGGTGGCAGCAGCGCGCCAACCACCGCGCCTACCTGGGCTTCATGTGGGCCCACCCCGGCAAACAACTGCTCTTCATGGGCCAGGAGTTCGCGCAGGGAGCCGAGTGGTCGGAAGGCCACGGCCCCGACTGGTGGCTGCTCGACCCGTCGTACGCGGCGGAGCCGGACCATCGCGGGGTGCGCGACCTGGTGCGCGAACTGAACACCGTCTACGGCGACGCCCCCGCCCTGTGGCAGCGGGACACCGAGCCGGAGGGCTTCGACTGGGTGGACGGCGGGGCCTGGGAGGACAACGTCTTCGCCTTCCTGCGCTACGACAGGGACGGCGTCCCGCTGCTGGCCGTGAGCAACTTCTCGCCGGTGGTGCGGCACGACTTCCGCCTGGGCGTGCCGGAGTCGGTCGCGGCGTGGACGGAGGTCCTCAACACCGACGAGGAGCGCTTCGGCGGCTCCGGCGTGCTCAACGCCGATCCGCTGAAGGCGGAGCAGGTGGAGTCGCACGGCCGCCGTACATCGATCGCCCCGACCCTGCCGCCGCTGGCGACGATCTGGTTCCGGCCGGTCTGATCCGGCTGTCGGGAGCGGGCCGGACGCGTCTGCGCCGGCCCGCTCCCCTGTTCAGGCAGACATCAGGTGCACACCACACCGAGACGCTGCGTCGCCCTGGTGTACGCCACATAGAGGTCGTTGACGCCGTTGGCCGAGCCGGACCGGATCAGCTCCGGCTCGACCACGATCACCGTGTCGAACTCGAGCCCCTTGGCGGCCCTCGGGTCGAGCAGCACGACCGGCCGGGTCAGGTCCGGCTCGCCCGTGGCGGAGACCTCCGGCAGCACGTCCGCGAGCGGGGCGTGCAGTGCGTCCGGTGCGATCACCGCGATCCGGCCCTCCCGCGGGGCGTCGGCCACCCGTGCGGCGACCGTGGAGGCCAGCTCCGCCGGATCCACGGTCACCTCCCACGGCTCGACACCCGTCGACCGCACCGAGCGCGGCGGCTGGAACGCCGGGTCCTCGCTGCGCCGCACCTCGGCGGCCAGCTCCATGATCTCGGCGGGCGTACGGTAGTTGACCGCGAGACGGGTGTGCTCGAAGCGGTCACCGACGTAGGGCTCGAGGATCTCCTGCCATGAGGCGCAGCCCGCCGCGTCCCCGGTCTGTGCCGGGTCGCCGACCAGGGTCATCGACCGGGTCGGGCAGCGCCGCATCAGCAGTCGCCAGGCCATCGCGGAGAGTTCCTGCGCCTCGTCGACGATGATGTGTCCGAAGGCCCAGGTCCGGTCGGCTGCGGCGCGTTCCGCGGCACTGCGGTGGTCGGCCTCCTCGTGGCGTTCGGCCATCCGCTCCGCGTCGATGATGTCGTGCGCGGCGAGAACCTCCGACTCCTCGTCGTGCTTGTCCTCGAACTCGTACGTCCGGGAGGCGTACGAGACCTCGAGCACGCCCTGCGCGTAGGCGATCTGCCGGGCGCGCTCGGCCTCGGCGGCGGCGAGTGCCGCGGAGTCGTCCTCGCCCAGGAGTTCGGCCACCTCGTCGAGGAGGGCGACATCGGCGGGCGTCCACGGGCCGGCGGGGCGTCGGACGAGACCGGCTTCCTCCTCCGTCAGATGCGTCGGCTCCGCCAGGTAGTTCGCGAGGAACTCCTGCGGGGTGAGCGGCGGCCACAGCTCGGCGATCGCAGCGTGCACATCGGCGCTGGCGGCGACGGCCTTGCCCAGCTGTGCGATGTCGTCGGGGCCCAGGAAGTTGGGGCCGCCGTACGGGTCGGCGCCGATCCGGTCGGCGAGCTGGGTGGTCAGATCGTCGATGATCCGGAACACGAAGTACGGCCGGGCGAGATTGTGCGGCAGCCCGGTCTCACGGGCCTTGTGCCGTGCCTCGACGGCCATGCCCCAGTCGATGACGAGGTCTCCGTCGTCGTGCGGGACGACGAGCGGCGCGTCCTTGTCGGGCACCTGCTGACGGTCCCGCACGGCCCTGGCCAGTACCTCGGCCATCTCGGCGCGCCCCTTGAGGGCCGCCGCGGCGGGGCTGTCGGTGCCGGTGGCGTGCACTCCGGGGAACAGCTCGCCGACCGTCGACAGCAGCACGCCGGTCTCGCCGAGCGAGGGCAGCACCTCGCCGATGTAGCCGAGGAAGGCGGGGTTGGGCCCGACGATGAGCACGGCGCGCTTGGCGAGCTGCTCCCTGTGCGCGTACAGCAGATACGCGGCCCGGTGCAGCGCGACCGCGGTCTTGCCCGTACCGGGCCCGCCCTCCACGACGAGCACACCGCGTTGCGGGGCACGGATGATCCGGTCCTGCTCGGCCTGGATCGTCGACACGATGTCGCCCATGCGGCCGGTGCGCGCACTGTTGAGGGCGGCGAGCAGCACCTCGTCGGCGTCGTGCGACTCGTAGCCGGTGCGGGTCGTGTCGGCAAGGTCCATGATCTCGTCGTGCAGCGCCGTGACGTTCCGGCCCTGCGTGGTGATGTGGCGCCGCCGGCGCAGCCCCATCGGCTCGTAGCCGGTGGCGAGATAGAACGGCCGCGCGACGGGAGCACGCCAGTCGATGAGCAGCGGGGTGCGCTCGGCGTCGTCCCGGCGGATTCCCGTACGCCCGATGTGATGGGTCACTCCGTCGCGCCGGTCGATGCGTCCGAAACAGAGCCCGGTGTCCGCGGCATTCAGTGCGGCAAGCGATGCGGAGTGCTCCATCACCCCCACGTCCCGCTCGACGCGCGCCTGCCGACCGGTCCCGACCTGCGCGATCGTGGCGTTCAGGGCGGCTTCGGCCTCCGCCCTGAGCTGATCGAGCCGCTCATGGACGAGGGAGACGAATTGCTGTTCCCGCCGCAATTCCTCGGTTGACAATTCAGCTCCTGACGCGATAGGGTGTGCTTATTGAACTTCTCCGTGCGTGACAAATCCACGAATACGGAAACCACCAATATACGCAGAGAATTACCCCGGCCGTCAATTCGGATCGGGGTATTTTGTTTGCCCCCGGGTGCCGCCGGGACGCCCGGCCGCACCCGGGGGCGACGGCAGGGGGGACATGACCGACACCGCACACCGCGCCCTGGATCTGCTCCTCGCCCACGGCGCGGACAAACTGCCGCATCCCGGCGGCACCCTGCTCGCCCACCTGGAGCGCGTACGTGAACGGCTCGCCGGCTGGGGAGCGCGCCCCGCACTGCAACTGGCAGGGCTGTGCCACGCGTTCTACGGAACGGACGGCTTCGCGACATCCCTCCTGCCGCTGACGCGTCGCGACGAACTCGCCGCCGTCATCGGCACCGAGGCCGAGGAGCTCGTGCACTTCTACGCGAGCTGCGACCGCGGCGCCTCGTACCGCTCCATGGCCCGGGACGACGCCGCCTTCCGTGACCGTTTCACGGGCAGGACCTTCACGCCGTCGCTCCGGCAGCGGCAGGATTTCGCGGAGCTGACGGCCGCCAACGAACTCGACCTGACCGTCGTCAACGACGGCATCCGGGCCGAGCACGGCGGAGCGCTGCTCCGGCTGTTCACCGCGTGGCGGAAGATGCTGAGCGAGCCCGCGTGGGCCGAGGCCCGCGAGCTGCTCACGCTGCGCGGCGACGAGCGGCGGGCCTTCCTGGGGGGACTCGAACGCGGCGACGTGGTGACCGGCGTGGTCTGTGTCATCGCTGACTTCGGCGTCACCTTCGTCGAACTCGGCGGCGTGGAAGCCATGATGAACATCCCCGAGGTGTCCTGGAGCCGTATCGACTTCCCGACCGACGTGATCCACGAGGGTCAGGAACTCGCCTTCACGGTCCTCGGCGTCGACATGCCGGACCGTGACGGCCGGGAGCGGGTCTCACTGTCGCTCAAGGACCTCCACCCGGACCCGTTGCGCGAGCTGGCGCGCACCCGCATCGGCGAGAGCCTGCGCGGCACGGTCACCGAGGAGGTGCCGTTCGGGGTGTTCGTCCGCGTCGCGGACGGCGTCGAGGGGCTCCTGCACCACGACGACCTCGCCGGCCGCACCCTGCGGACCGGCGAGGTCGTCGTGGTCCGTATCGCCGCCGTCAACGTCCACCAGCGCCGGCTCCGCCTGACGCTCGAGCCGTGAACCGGTCGAGCCCGGACGCGCTCGAGCCCTGGCAGGCTCGAGTTGTGCCGTGCTCGAGTTGTGCCGTGCTGGAGTGGTGACCTGCTCGAGTGGTGACGTGCTCAGGCGGCGGGCCGCGTCCGGGAACCGTTGGTCCCCACGTCCTCCAGCTCCTGCAGCAGCCTGCGCTTGGGACGGGCACCCACCATCGACTTCACCGGCTCGCCCCCTCGAACACCAGCAACGTCGGCATGGACAGCACCGCGTAGCGCGAGACGGTCTCCGGGTTGGTGTCGGCGTCGATCCGGACGACCTTCATCCGCCCGTTCTTGCAGCACAGCAGCGTGTGCCGGACCCGGGGAAGTGGGTCCGGCACACGCGGCTCGGAGGAAGGTCTGCCGGGTAGCGTCAGACCTTCACGGGCTCGCGCTCGTCGTCACGCGGCTGCGGGACGCCGGCATCTTCGCCGCCGGCACCGCCGTCGAGCGGTGCGTGGTCGTCCACCAGTGTCTTCTCGTCGAACGGAACCTTGCCGGCGAGCACCTGCGTGACCCGCTCCTTGTCGATCTCCTTGGTCCAGGTGCCGACCAGTACCGTCGCGACGGCGTTGCCCGCGAAGTTCGTCAGGGCGCGCGCCTCGCTCATGAAGCGGTCGATGCCGACGATCAGGCCGACGCCGTCGACCAGCTCGGGACGGTGCGACTGCAGGCCGCCCGCGAGCGTCGCCAGACCCGCTCCGGTGACGCCCGCCGCGCCCTTCGAAGCGATGATCATGAAGATCAGGAGCGAGATCTGCTCGCCGGCGCTCAGCGGTGCGCCCGTCGCGTTGGCGATGAACAGCGAGGCCATCGTCAGGTAGATCGCGGTGCCGTCCAGGTTGAAGGAATAGCCCGTGGGGACGGTGATGCCCACCACCGGCTTGCTCACGCCCATGTGCTCCATCTTCGCGATCAGCCGCGGCAGCGCGGACTCCGACGAAGAGGTGGACAGAATCAGCAGGAACTCACGGCCCAGGTACTTCAGCAGCGAGAAGAGGTTCACGCCGGCGATCAGGCGCAGCAGCAGGCCCAGCACGACGAAGACGAACAGGGCACAGGTGACGTAGAAGCCGATCATGATGACGGCGAGCGACTTCAGGGCGTCCAGACCGGTCTCGCCGACCACCGCCGCGATGGCGCCGAACGCGCCGACCGGTGCGGCCCACATGATCATGGCGAGGATACGGAAGACGAGGCGCTGGATGTGCCCGATACCACGCAGCACCGGTTCGCCGGACGAGCCCATGGCCTGCAGCGCGAAGCCGGCCAGCAGAGCGACCAGCAGCGTCTGCAGGACCTCACCGCCGGTGAAGGCGGAGACCAGTGTCGTCGGAATGATCCCGAGCAGGAAGTCCGCGGTGCTCTCACCGCCGCCGGACGCCTGCTCGGCACCGGCCTCACGCGCCGCGTCGGTGAGGTGGAGGCCGGAACCCGGCTCCAGCAGGTTGCCGACGAGCAGACCGATGGCGAGGGCGACGGTCGACATCACCAGGAAGTAGCCGAGCGCCAGTCCGCCGACGGCGCCGACCTTGGCGGCCTTGCGCACGGAGCCGATGCCCAGCACGATCGTGCAGAAGATCACCGGCGAGATCATCATCTTGATGAGGTTCACGAAGCCCGTACCGATGGGCTTGAGCTCGACGGCGACACCCGGGGCGGCGAAGCCGACGATGACACCGAGCACCACCGCGCCGATGACTGCCAGATACAGATAGTGGGTCCGGTCCCGCTTGCCTGCGGCTGTAGTGGCCACGGGTGCCTCCTCGTTCGAATGCCGTCCACGTCCCGATGGATCTCAGCGACTATCCACCGGCACGTGACGCCGGTCACCCTTGCGTTCCTTTCGTTCACACAAATCCGGCCAGGCAGACTGGGCGCATGCGCATTCCCCGCCCCCGCAGTCTCGCGGGCCAGCTTTTCGCCATGCAGGTCGTGCTGGTCGCCGCGATCGTGGCGGGGTGCGCACTCTTCGCGTACCTCACGGACCGGTCGCAGGCCGAGGAGAGCGCGCGCCTGCAGTCACGGGCCACAGCGGCGGCCGCCGCGCGCTCGCCGTCGGTCGTCGAGGCGGTGAACTCCGCCGATCCGTCGGCAGCGCTCCAGCCGTACGCCGAGTCGCTGCGCAGGGACGCCGGCATGGACTTCGTCGTGATCATGGACCCGCAGGGCCGGCGCTGGACGCATCCGGAGCCGGACCGGATCGGACGGACGTATCTCGGCCATATCGAGCCCGCTCTGCGCGGCCGGATATACAGCGAGCAGTACGTCGGGACGCTCGGGCTGTCCGTGCGCACGGTGGCGCCGGTGTACGACGGCGGAAAGGTCGTCGCGATCGTCAGCGCCGGCATCACCGTCGACGAGATCACCCAGCAGGTACGCGAGCAGGTCACCGCGCTGATCGTCATGGCCGGTGCGGCGCTGGCGCTCGGCGGCGTCGGCACGTACATCATCAACGCGCGGCTGCGTCGCCACACGCACGGGATGAACGCGGCCGAGCTGGGGCGGATGCACGACTACCACGAGGCCGCGCTGCACGCGGTGCGCGAAGGACTCGTGATGCTCGACGGCGGCCGCCGGATCGCGCTCGCCAACGACGGCGCGCGTGAGCTGCTGGGGCTCGACGAGGACGCCGTGGGCCGCCACGTCGCCGACCTCGGCCTGCCGCGCCCGCTGACGGGGGCACTCCTGGCGTCGGAGCCCCGGGTCGACGAGGTGCATCTGAGCGCGGACCGCGTCGTCGTCGTGAACACCCAGCCCGTCGTGGGCGGCGAGCAGCGCGGCACGGTGGTGACGCTGCGCGACCATACGGAGCTCCAGGCGCTCTCGGGAGAGCTGGACTCGGAGCGGGGCTTCACCCAGGCCCTGCGTTCCCAGGCGCACGAGGCCGCCAACCGGCTCCACACCGTCGTCTCGCTCATCGAGCTGGGCCGCGCGGACGAGGCCATCGTCTTCGCCACGGCCGAGCTGGAGCTGGCCCAGGCCCTGACCGACCGTGTCGTCGACGCGGTGGGCGAGCCGGTACTGGCGGCCCTGCTCCTCGGCAAGGCGGCCCAGGCGAACGAACGCGGAGTGGAACTGGTCCTCGCGGCGGACAGCCGCATCGACGACGGCGTGATCCCCCGCTCGCTCCCCTCCCGCGACCTGGTGACGATCCTGGGCAATCTGATCGACAACGCGGTCGACGCGGCGTCCGAGGCGGTGGCGGGCGCACCTGCCCCGACCGCCCCGGCGGCCGATACGCAGGCACAGGAGGACGGCGCTCAGCGCGGCGACGCCGCGGCACCTGCCCCCGCCGCGCCGCACACCCGCGGCGGTCGCGGGCGCGTGACGGTGACCGCGCGGGTCGAGAACGGCGAGCTGTTGCTGCGTGTCGCGGACAGCGGGGCCGGTGTCGGGGCCGCCGACGCCGAGCAGATGTTCCACCGCGGCTGGTCCACGCACGGCGCCGGCCGCGGGCTCGGGCTCGCGCTGGTGCGGCAGGCCGTGCACCGCGGGCGTGGCTCCATCCTGCTCGACCACGGCCCGGACGGCGGCGCGGAGTTCACCGTACGGCTGCCGCTGCACCCCGCGGAGGTTTCGGCATGACGATCAGGGTGCTCGTCGTCGAGGACGATCCCGTCGCCGCGGACGCCCACGCCCTCTACGTCGGACGTGTCACCGGTTTCGCGGTCGCGGGCATCGCGCACTCCCGCGCGGAGGCCGTACGCGCCCTGGAACGCACCGACGTTGATCTGCTGCTGCTCGACCTGTACCTGCCGGACGGTCACGGCCTGTCGCTCGTACGGTCCCTGCGCGCGGCCGGTCACTCCGCCGACGTCATCGCCGTCACCTCCGCCCGCGATCTCGCGATCGTCCGCGAGGGCGTGTCCCTCGGGGTGGTGCAGTACGTCCTCAAGCCGTTCACGTTCGCCACGCTGCGCGACCGGCTCACCCGTTACGCCGAGTTCCGCGCCACGGCCGGTGAGGCGAGCGGCCAGGACGAGGTCGACCGGGCCCTCGCTACGCTGCGCACCCCTCGCACCACCACCTCGCTCCCCAAGGGCCTCAGCGGCCCGACGCTCGAGGCGGTCACGCGGACCCTGCGCGAGTCCGCGGAAGGTCTCACCGCGACGGAGGCCGCCGCGGCCGTCGGCATCTCACGCATCACGGCGCGCCGTTACCTGGAGCACCTCGTCACCGCAGGCCGCGCGGCACGCTCTCCTCAGTACGGCCAGATCGGCCGGCCCGAGCTCCAGTACCGCTGGATCAGCACCCTCCGCTGAGGCAACGGCCGCATTCACTGAGGCGGCATGCGGGCGACAGCAACTACGGCTCAGTGATCTACGGACGGCTCGCGGCGTTCTCAATCCTTACTCGGTACCCGGGGCTGGTGCTCTACATGCTGATCGCCCGCCGGCTCGGCGGCGGCTTCGCCCTGGGCGGGGCGGTCAAGGGCTGATGCCCCGAACTGTCCGGTAACCGGCCGGACGGCAGAAATGCACGATCAACTCGGATGATTCAACGAACCGTGGCTTTGGTTGTACGCACCGTAGTCAGCCGCGGAGGTCCACCCCTACGTTGTGCGGGTGCAGCACAACCCCGCCCCTCCCTTCAACGCCCCCGCCGCTCGCCGACTGCGCGAGGCACTGGGGATGGCACCCGGCCATGTGGCGTACGGGCTGCAGGCCCAGTACGGGCTGCACATCACGCCGGACACGGTCGCAGCCTGGGAGCGTGGGCTCGCCGTCCCCGACGCACGTGAACTGACCGCCCTGGCAGGCGTGTTGTGGTGCTCACCCGGTGAGCTGCTGTCCGCCGCGACGAGCCTGCGCGAGCACCGCATCGCGCGTGGCCTCGCGGGCGACGAGCTCGCCCGCCGCGTGGGAGTCGACATCTCCGCCTATCAGCGGATGGAGGATTCCGGCCGATGGCGGGGGAACGAGCGACAGACCGCCGCCCTCGCCGAGGTCCTCGGCCTCTCGCCCCGTGAACTTCTCGCGGCGACGGGCCGCGACGAGGAACTGGCCGAGCTGCTGCGCGACGCCGTGACCTCACGCTGGCAGGCGTATGTGCGACCGGTGGGGAAGATGGTCCCCATGCCGCGCCACCACCTCCAGGACGTGCTTGAGCAACTGCACACCGACTACCAGTCCCGCATGGTCGCCACGCTCAGCTGGGCCGCCGCCTCGAAGGACACGGGTGGCGCGGGTCGCGACTTCCTGGAGCGCATCGTGGATCACTTCTGGGAGCTCGCCCGCGGCTGACCTGCACCCTCCGACGGCCGCCGGTCGAACGAGAACAGCTGTCCCGCGCCGTCCTCGCTGCACGCCAGCTGCCGTATCTCGGCGCCCTTCCGCGAGGCGGCATCCTCCACACCCGCGCACAGGTCGCTGTGGACGGGGCGCAGCAGGAAGCCTCGTACCGGCGTGCCGAGCGGTTCGAGGCGGAAGGCCTCCGCCGGCCCGCGTTTGCCGCACTCCTGGTCCTCCACCGGGGCGCCGATCTCCACGGACTTCTCCTGGACGCCGGTGCAGCCCCATCCGTAGGTGGCATGGAAGGTCTCGAGGCGCCAGTCGGACCCGAGCCGTTTCAGGGAGAACCTCGGGATGGAGCTCTTCGAGCAGGGCTGCTGGTACAGCTGGCCGTTCCGTCCGCCCTGCTCGGCGAGGCAGAGCCCGGAGTGCACGACCCGTATCTGCACCGGTCCCGGGGCGGGCGCGGTCACCGGGCGAGGCGGGGCGTCGTCCTCGTTGCCACCCCCCTCTGCGGTGAGGGCCGCGGCTGACGCCACCGCACCGAGCACGGCGCCCGCCGCGACCACCGCCAGGAGGCGTGGCCGGAGCCGTCGGCGGGACGGGGCGGGCTCGGGAGCCTCGCCGGCCAGGGGCCCGGCGCCGGCCTCGGGACCCTGCGCGAGCTGGGGCCCGGTGTCGTTGGGCCCTGTGTGCTCCGACCCCATGTGCTCCGGCCCTGCGTGCTCAAGCTCCTTGTACTCAATCTCCTTGTGGCCAAACTCCATGCGCTCCGGCTCCGACGTGCCGGCCGTCGTCCCGGCCGGCCGGTCGCGCCGCGTCAGTTCTTTGCGTACCCGCAGCCAGGCGTCCAGCTCGCCCGGCCCGCACCCGCAGGCCCGCACGAACGCGGCGACCAGTTCTTCACGCGGCACGGTGGTGCGGCCGAGCATGTTGGCGACGGTCGAGCGCGGCAGTACCTCGCCGACCGCCTCCGCGCGGGACGTCAACTCCCGGTAGGTCAGGCCCGACCAGTCCTTGAGCTCCTGCATCGCGGCGACGAACTCGGCCGAGTCACGCACCCGCTCCGGATTCGGGGCACCGCTCCCGGCGAGGTCCATCCGCTGCTCTCCTTTAGTACCCACTGACCTGCTGGGACAAGGTTGGGACACGTCCCGGACGGAGAACAGCCTTGCGAGCCGCGACCAGGAACTCAAGAGTGGTCTGCGCCAACCAACGGCGGGGAAGAGCCGAGTGGCCTTGATCGTCCACGGGGGGACGATCAAGGCCACTGGGCAGAGCTTCGGTGCCGGACCGCCGGCCGGCCACTCAGGTCAGAAGACGGACTCCGCCTCGAACATCCGGTTGTCCGGGACGGT
This sequence comes from Streptomyces sp. NPDC006283, assembly GCF_040613325.1. NCBI lineage: Bacteria > Bacillati > Actinomycetota > Actinomycetes > Kitasatosporales > Streptomycetaceae > Streptomyces > Streptomyces sp. NPDC006283. The sequence goes on from NZ_JBEXRZ010000019.1 coordinate 12,785, forward strand.
CTTCAGCCGGGTGACCGCCCCGGCCAGCGGCACCATCTCCACCTTCGTCCCGTGCAGGGCGGTCATCATGCCGAACTCCCCCCGGTGCGCCGCCTCCACCGCGTGCCACCCGAAGCGCGTCGCGAGCACCCGGTCGTACGCGGTCGGCGTGCCACCGCGCTGCACATGGCCGAGGATGACCGGCTTGGCCTCCTTGCCGAGCCGGCGCTCCAGCTCGGCGGCGAGCCGGTTGCCGATGCCCTGGAAGCGCTCGTGACCGAACTGGTCGATCTCCCCCTTGGCGTACTCCATGGAGCCCTCTGCCGGGTGCGCTCCCTCCGCGACGCAGATGACCGCGAACTTCTTGCCGCGGGAGAAGCGCTCCTCGACCATCTTGACCAGGTCGCCCACCTCGAACGGCCGCTCGGGCAGGCAGATGCCGTGCGCGCCGCCCGCCATGCCGGACTCCAGGGCGATCCAGCCGGCGTGCCGGCCCATCACCTCGACGACCATGACCCGCTGGTGGGACTCCGCGGTGGTCTTGAGGCGGTCGATGGCCTCGGTGGCGACCATGACGGCGGTGTCGAAGCCGAAGGTGCGGTCGGTGGAGGAGATGTCGTTGTCGATGGTCTTGGGGACTCCGACAACGGGCATTCCGGCGTCGGCGAGCATCCGGGACGCGGTGAGCGTGCCCTCGCCGCCGATCGGGATGAGCGCGTCGAGGCCGTACTGCTTCGCCAACTCCGTGGCGTTCTCGGCCGCTTCGCGCAGCCGGCCGCGCTCCAGACGCGCCGAGCCGAGAATTGTGCCGCCCCGGGCGAGGATGCCGCTGACCGCGTTCAGGTCGAGCGGGCGGTAGTGGCCGTCGAGGAGGCCCTTGAACCCGTCCTCGAAACCGATGACTTCGTCGCCGTGACCTGTCATGGCACGGTGCACGACCGAGCGGATCACTGCGTTCAGACCCGGGCAGTCGCCGCCTGCGGTGAGAACTCCGATGCGCATCGTGCTGTGTCTCCTGCTCGTCAGCGGAACGGGTGAGCTCAGGTCCGATTGTCCCACGGGCCCGGGAGCCGCCGCGCTCCCTGCTACTCCGCGCCCTGCAGCCGCCCCTGTTGCACCCCTGTCCTGCCCGGCGGGCGCCTTATCCACACCCGGAGGTATTGTCAAGAGGGCAGTGCCGCCCACGAGCGGTTTTTCCGCACGCCCCAGGGCCGGGGAGGCCCGGGTCCGCCGTCCCGTGCGGCGGAGCACTCGGCAGAGCAGTGGTACGCCACGGCATGGACCTCATGGACATGGACGGAGAGCACGCGTGACGCGCAGCGTGTACGTGACCGGGATCGACCGCGGAGACGGACGGCAGGTGGTCGAGCTCGGGGTCATGGAGCTCCTGACCCGCCAGGTGGACCGGGTGGGCGTCTTCCGCCCCCTCGTCCACGACGGCCCCGACCGCCTCTTCGAACTGCTGCGTGCGCGCTACCGGCTCTCCCAGGACCCGGCGACGGTCTACGGCATGGACTACCGCGAGGCAGCCGCGCTCCAGGCGGAGAAGGGCACCGACGAGCTGGTCTCGCATCTGGTGGAGCGGTTCCTGGCGGTGGCCAGGGAGTACGAGGTCGTCCTGGTCCTCGGCACCGACTACGCCGCCACCCAGCTTCCCGACGAGCTGTCGCTCAACGCCCGGCTGGCCAATGAGTTCGGCGCCTCCGTGATCGCGGTGGTCGGCGGCAAGGGCCAGACCCCGGAGTCGGTACGGGCGGAGACGCGCAACGCGTTCCGCGCCTACGAGGGCCTGGGCTGCGACGTCCTCGCCATGGTCGCCAACCGGGTCGCCCCCGACGAGCGCGCGGGCATAGCCGAGCGGCTCGCGGCCCGGCTGCCGGTCCCCTGCTACGTGCTTCCCGACGAGCCCGCGCTCGCCGCGCCCACGGTCGCCCAGATCACGCACGCCCTCGGCGGCACGGTGCTCCTCGGCGACGACTCCGGCCTCGCGCGCGACGCCCTGGACTTCGTCTTCGGCGGCGCGATGCTGCCGAACCTGCTGAACGCCCTGACCCCCGGCTGCCTCGTGGTCACCCCGGGCGACCGTGCGGACCTGGTCGTGGGCGCCCTCGCCGCCCACTCGGCCGGCACCCCGCCCATCGCCGGACTGGTCCTGACGCTGAACGAGCGCCCGTCCGAGGAGGTGCTCACCCTCGCCGCCCGGCTCGCGCCCGGCACCGCGGTGGTCTCCGTTCCCGGCCTCAGCTTCCCCACGGCGGCGGAACTGTTCACCCTCGAGGGGAAGTTGAACGCCTCCACGCCGCGCAAGGCGGAGACCGCGCTCGGCGTCTTCGAGCGCCATGTGGACACCGCCGACCTGCTGGCCCGCCTCGCGGTGGCCCGCAGCGGGCGGGTCACCCCGATGATGTTCGAGCACGCGCTGCTGGAGCAGGCCCGCGCCGAACGCCGCCGCGTGGTGCTGCCCGAAGGCACGGAGGAGCGCGTGCTGCGTGCCGCGGACGTGCTGATCCGCCGGAACGTGTGCGACCTGACCCTCCTCGGTGACACCGAGGTGATCCGCAAGAAGGCCGCCGACCTCGGCATCGACCTGTCGGCCGCGCAGTTGATCGACCCGGCCACCTCGGAGCTGCGCCAGCGGTTCGCCGAGCGGTACGCGGGACTGCGCGCCCACAAGGGCGTCACGGTCGAGCTGGCGTACGACGTGGTGTCGGACGTGAACTACTTCGGCACCCTGATGGTCGGCGAGGGTCTGGCCGACGGCATGGTGTCGGGCTCGGTGCACTCCACCGCGGCCACCATCCGCCCCGCATTCGAGATCATCAAGACGAAGCCGGAAGCGGCGATCGTCTCGTCCGTGTTCTTCATGTGCCTGGCCGACAGGGTGCTCGTCTACGGCGACTGCGCGGTCAACCCGGACCCGAACGCCGAGCAGCTCGCCGACATCGCCGTCCAGTCGGCGGCGACGGCCGCCCGCTTCGGCGTGGAGCCCCGGATCGCGATGCTGTCGTACTCGACTGGCACGTCCGGGTCGGGCGCGGACGTGGACAAGGTGCGGGAGGCCACCAAGCTGGTCCGCGGTTCCCGTCCGGATCTGCACATCGAGGGCCCGATCCAGTACGACGCGGCCGTCGAGCCGTCGGTGGCGGCCACGAAGTTGCCGGACTCCGAGGTGGCGGGCCGCGCGTCGGTCCTGATCTTCCCGGACCTGAACACCGGCAACAACACGTACAAGGCTGTGCAGCGCTCGGCGGGCGCGGTGGCGGTCGGACCGGTGCTGCAGGGTCTGCGCAAGCCCGTCAACGACCTGTCGCGCGGCGCGCTGGTCAGCGACATCGTGAACACGGTCGCCATCACCGCGATCCAGTCCCAGGCCCGGTCCCAGGACCAGGCCCGGCCCCAGGGTGAGGAGCTCCCCGCATGACCGCCCGCGTCACCCCCACCCGTGTCCTCGTCCTCAACTCCGGCTCGTCGTCGGTGAAGTACCAGCTGCTCGACATGCGGGACGCCACGCGGCTCGCGGTCGGCCTGGTCGAGCGGATCGGCGAGGCCACGTCACGGCTGGTGCACACTCCGCTGGAGGGCGGCGGCGCGCAGCAGCGCGAACGCACCGGCCCGATCGCCGACCACGACGCGGCGCTGAAGGCGGTCTCCGAGGAGCTGGCGCAGGACGGGCTCGGGCTGGATTCGCCGGAGCTGGCCGCGATCGGCCACCGGGTGGTGCACGGCGGTCTGAAGTTCAGCGCCCCGACCGTGATCACCGAGGAGGTGCTGGCGGAGGTCGAGCGGCTCGTACCGGTCGCACCGCTGCACAATCCGGCGAACATCACCGGCATTCGTACGGCCCGGGCGCTGCGGCCGGACCTGCCGCAGGTCGCTGTCTTCGACACGGCCTTCCACACGACGATGCCGGAGGCCGCGGCCCGGTACGCCATCGACGTCGAGACCGCCGACGCGCACCGTATCCGCCGCTACGGCTTCCACGGCACCTCGCACGCCTACGTCTCGCGGGCCACGGCGGCCCTGCTCGGCAAGGACCCGTCGGAGGTGAACGTCATCGTGCTCCACCTCGGCAACGGCGCGTCCGCCTCCGCGGTGGCCGGCGGCCGGTGTGTGGAGACCTCGATGGGGCTGACGCCCTTGGAGGGCCTGGTGATGGGTACGCGTTCCGGTGACATCGACCCGGCGGTGACGTTCCACCTCGAGCGGGTCGCCGGAATGAGCACGGACGAGATCGACGCCCTGCTCAACAAGAAGAGCGGGCTGGTGGGCCTGTGCGGGGACAACGACATGCGGGAGATCCGCCGGCGGATCGACGAAGGCGACGAGCGGGCGCGGCTGGCCTTCGACATTTACGTACACCGGTTGAAGAAGTACATCGGCGCCTATTACGCGGTGCTCGGCCGGGTCGACGCGCTCGCGTTCACGGCGGGCGTGGGCGAGAACGCGGCACCGGTGCGGGAGGCCGCCGTCACCGGTCTGGAGGAGCTGGGCCTGGCGGTGGACGCGGAGCTCAACGCCGTGCGGTCGGGCGAGGCGCGGCTGATTTCACCGGAGTACGCGCGGGTGGCCGTGGCCGTGGTGCCGACGGACGAGGAGCTTGAGATCGCGCGACAGACCTTCGAGCTGGTGAAGTGAATTGATGAACGCCTGAGCGGGCCGGCGCCCATTTGTACATTCCACCAGACGGAATATTCCGCAGGGAAACAAACCGATAGGATCCGCCTTATGCGCCGTTCCAAAATCGTCTGCACACTGGGCCCCGCCGTCGACTCCTATGAGCAGCTGAAAGCGCTCATCGAGGCCGGTATGAACGTGGCCCGCTTCAACTTCAGCCACGGGACCCATGCCGACCACGAGGAGCGGTACCACCGCGTCCGCAAGGCATCGGAGGACACCGGACGCGCCGTGGGCGTGCTCGCCGACCTCCAGGGGCCCAAGATCCGCCTGGAGACCTTCGCCGAGGGTCCGGTCGAGCTCGTCCGCGGTGACGAGTTCACCATCACCACCGAAGACGTCCCCGGCGACAAGTCGATCTGCGGGACCACGTACAAGGGCCTGCCCGGCGACGTCTCCAAGGGCGACCAGATCCTGATCAACGACGGCAACGTCGAACTGCGCGTCGTCGAGGTCGACGGCCCGCGGGTCAAGACGATCGTCGTCGAGGGCGGCGTCATCTCCGACCACAAGGGCATCAACCTGCCCGGCGCGGCCGTCAACGTCCCCGCCCTGTCCGAGAAGGACGTCGAGGACCTGCGCTTCGCACTGCGCATGGGCTGCGACATGGTCGCGCTCTCGTTCGTCCGTGACGCGGCCGACGTCAAGGACGTCCACAAGGTGATGGACGAGGAGGGCCGCCGGGTCCCCGTCATCGCCAAGGTGGAGAAGCCGCAGGCCGTCGAGAACATGGCGGACGTCGTCGCGGCGTTCGACGCGGTCATGGTGGCGCGCGGCGACCTGGCCGTCGAGTACCCGCTCGAGAAGGTCCCGATGGTGCAGAAGCGCCTCATCGAGATGTGCCGCCGCAACGCCAAGCCGGTGATCGTGGCGACCCAGATGATGGAGTCGATGATCACCAACTCGCGTCCGACGCGCGCCGAGGCGTCCGATGTCGCCAACGCGATCCTCGACGGGGCGGACGCGGTCATGCTGTCGGCGGAGTCGTCGGTCGGCGCGTACCCGATCGAGACGGTCAAGACGATGTCGAAGATCGTCGCAGCGGCCGAGGAGGAGCTCCTGTCCAAGGGGCTCCAGCCGCTGGTCCCCGGCAAGAAGCCGCGCACCCAGGGCGGCTCGGTCGCCCGCGCGGCCGCCGAGATCGCGGACTTCCTGGGCGGCAAGACCCTGATCGCCTTCACCCAGTCCGGCGACACGGCCCGCCGCCTCTCCCGCTACCGCGCCGAGCAGCAGATCCTGGCCTTCACCACCGACCAGTCCACCCGCAACCAGTTGACGCTGAGCTGGGGCGTGGAGTCCTTCCTGGTGCCGTTCGTCGAGACGACGGACGCGATGGTCGACCTGGTGGACGCGGAGCTGCTGAAGCTGCAGCGCTACAACGCGGGCGACATCATGATCATCACGGCCGGTTCGCCTCCGGGCGTGCCCGGCACGACGAACATGGTGCGGGTGCACCACCTGGGCGGGGAGTCGCGGAGCTGACGGCCCGCCTCCCCTGCCGTCGGACGGCCCCCTGACCCCTCCCGGGTCGGGGGGCCGCCTCTTTCTCTTCCGTTCGAACCGGGGCGGGCGTATCAACTCCTTGACACACCTTGCCTGTTGCGCAATTGTCTCAACACGTTGATACACCTAACGAACGGTGAACGGACCACGAAAGGGGGCCGGCATGTCCGCAGCCTCGACGGCGAAAGGCACCTGGCGCACCTGGATCGACACCCCCGTCCGATGGGCGGGCGCGGCCGCAGGCATCGCGGTCGGCGCACTCGTCGACTTCAGCCCGGAGCCCGACGTCCAACTCCTGTACGCCTTCCCCGCGTTCGGCCTGTGCGTGATGGCCGGCGTGCTGGCGGCCGATCTGCTCGCACGCCCGCGGCACAGCGTGGTACGGGTGGCGGACGTGACGCCGCGCCGCGTCCGCGACCACGCCCCCCGCGCCCTGGCCGCGTTCCTCGCCGCACAGGCGGCGATCCTCACGGTGCTCGTCGTCATCGCCGCGGGTACGGCGTCCGCGGACTCCGAAGGCCGCTCCGGACGAGCCCTGGCCGTCCACTGCCCGGCCGGATCCCAGCTCCTCGGCCCCTGGCCCGGCCTCCACTACGGCTGGCCCGCGCTGGGCGGAGTCGCCCTCGGCACCGTCGCCTGCGCACTGCTGCTGCGCCGCATCACCCTGCGCTCCCAGGCCGACGGCCAGCGCCGGATCCAGGCTCGCGCGGCGGTCGGGGCGTGGGGCGTACTGGTGACGGCCCCGCTCTTCGCCGTCTCGCTCACGATGGCAGTCGTCGTACTGAGCCTGTCCTGCGGGGGCACGGCGAAGCTCCTGACCCTTGCCGCGCTCGCCCTCACCGCCTTCACCTCCGCGTTGAGCTGCTGCCACTGCCTGGGCGTCCTCCTGCTCCCGCAGGCCTACACGGAGGCGAGGCCATGACCGCGAACAGCGTCCGCATCATCGTGAACCACGCGACCCCGGTCCCTCCCTACGAGCAGGTCCGGGCCCAGCTCGCCGACCTGATCTCGGTCGGCCGCCTCCGCCAGGGCGACCGCCTCCCCTCCGTGCGCCAGCTCGCCTCCGACCTCGGCCTGGCCAACAACACGGTCGTCCGCGCCTACCGCGAACTGGAATCGGCGGGCCTCGTCAGAACCCGCCGCGGCTCCGGCACCCAGGTCGTCGCACCCGCCTCGATCGCCGACTCGCAGACGAAACTCGCGGAACAGGCCCGCGTGTTCGCGACGACGGCGAGGCAGCTGAACGCCACGGACGAGGAGGCTCTCGCGGCGATCCGGCACGCCTTGGCGTCGACGGAGAGCGCGTGAGGTTCACGTGGCACGAAGCGGGTCGACCTGGCCCCACTGCGCCGGGTATTCCCGGGGGCCACGCCTTGGAGTGGTCGAACTGTGAGTCCCGGTTCGTGACAGCCGAGTGCTCCGCCTCGCGCCGGCTCGACCGACCGCCGACGACAAAACTGCCGGTGCCTCGCTCAAGCATCCAGGTCCAGGGGCTTTCCGTTGGATCAGGCCGGATCAGTGAGCGGGGTCTGGTGCCGCGCACGCAAGGCGGAGGATGGAGCCCACGCGGAACGTGGGCGACCGACGACAACGCAGGGGCGGCCGCCCGGTGCGCGTGCACCGGGCGGCCGCCCCTGCCGTGATCAGGTGGTGACCTCGACGCCCTCGGCGTTCCAGGCACGGGCATAGCCGCTGCCGCGCGCCGTGACGGTCACCATGCCGGGCCCGTGATCAATGTCCCCCGCAATCTCCCCGGGGGCCACGGGCGGCCACTCGACGTCCATGAACTCTCCCGGAGACAGGTCGTACTCCATCCCTGACGGTTCGAACTGAACGGTGAGCGGCTCGTCCACAGCCGATACTCGGAATCTCATCTGCCTACCAGTTCTTGAGTATGTACTCCATAAGGTCGGCTCGCGGGCCCGCACTGGGGTTCTGCGGCGTCACCTTGCGCACCTTGTCGTAGTACTTGAACACGGTTTCGACCTGGCTCTTGGTGAACCCGGCCTGCTTCACCTTGGCGACGTGCGCGGCGTTCATGTAGTTCAGGTTGTCGAGCTTGTTCGCCCACAGGATGCCCTTGCCCAGCCCCGCGGCGTTGGCGTACCCATGAGCCCGGGCCACAGCGTTCACCGCCTCGAGTTCCGAGGCGACGGCGGCAGCGGTCGACGCGGTGCGAACCGCTCCGGTGGTGGCCTCGGCGGTCAGGCCGGCATCCCTCGCCACCGCGGCGGCCTCGGCCGTGCCGGAACCGGCCAGGGCGGCGGTGCGGATGCCCTTGATCAGTTTGGCCGCCACCCCGATCACCGCAGGCGCCACTATGGCTGCAGCCCACAGGCATCCGGAGACCTTGCCGTCCCAGCAGTCCGTGAAGTCCTTGACCATGCCGCGGGCGAAGCCCTCGAGCATGGACATGGTCAACTCGTAGCCGTCGATGTGGACCGTGCGGGTCTCGCGGATGTCGATCGGCGCGGAATCGACGTACTGCAACTCCAGATCGCCGATGCAGTCCGCGAGCGCCGTGTCCGGGAAGCCGCACAGGACGACGAAGTACAGCATCGTGCCTGTGACGTGGTAGTCGACCTCGTAGTCGCAACCGTTCGTCCCGGTGCAGAAACCGTCGGACTCAGCCGTCGCCGAGACGCCGTAGGGCACGGCAAGGACCTCGGCGGCACCGGCCATACCTGTCGTACTGGCCTGCTCGACCTGCTTCTCGTCACGCTTGTCCGCCTCCGTGCGGGCGGCCGCGTCCTGCGCCTCCTCCGCCGCTTCCTCAGCGCGTGCGGCCGCCGCCTCCGCGGTAGTGGCGTCGCGCTCCGCCTGGTCGGCGACACCACGCGCGGTGCTCGCGTCGGTCTCGGCCGCGGTGGCCGCGTTGCGCGCCGACTCGGCGTCGCGCTCGGCGTCCGTGGCCGCGGCATCCGCCTGGCTCGCGTACGTGCCGGCCGAGTCGGCCGCGTTCTGCGCCGCGTCGGCGTCCGCGATCGCCTGCCGGTTGTACTCGACCGTGTTGGCTTCGGCCTTCTGCGCCGCCTTGGCCGAGGCGTCCGCCGCCTTGGCCGAAGCCTGCGCCTCCGCCGCCGACTTCACGGCCTTCGCCGCCCAGTCCGCGGCGTTCGCCGCTGCCACGGCCGCTGCCTTCGCGTCGGCGCTCGCCTTGTCCGCCAGCGCCTTTGCCTCGATCGCGGCCTTTGCCGCCTGCTGGGCCTTGGCCTGTGCCACGGCTGCCTGCTGCTCGGCGACGGTCTTGGCGGCCTGCCCGGTCAGCACGGCCAAACCTGCAGAGGAGTCGGTCTCCTTGTAAGGCGATCCCAGCTCGATGGCGTCGTTGGCCGGCTTGACCACCTGCGCCGCCGAGTCACGGGCGGCCGTCGCGGCCTGCGCGGTGGCGTACGCGAAACCGGCCGTGCGGACGGCGTCGACACCGGCCGCGGCGGCCTCCGTCCTCGCAACAGCGGCGTCCACCTTGGCCTTGGCCGCGTTCTGCTTGGCGGTGTCTGCCATCGCCTTGGCAGTGATGGCGTTCCATTTGGCGGCGTCGGCGGCGTCAATGGCGTCCGCGGCGGCAGCGTGTGCCTTCTTCACGGCAGCCTCGGTGATCGCCACGTCCGCCTTGGCACCGTCGGCCGCCGCCTGGGCGCGCTTGGCCGCGCCGTCGGCACGGGTGGCCGCCGCGCGGGCGTTGGACGCTGCCGTGGTGGCCTCGTCGGCCGCTGCACGTGCCGACGACGCCGCGGCTGTCGCGTTGTTCGCCGCGGTGCGGGCCTGGGTTGCGGCCGCACGGGAGGCAGCTGCGGCATCGGTGCCCTCGTCGGCGGCGGCCTTGGCCTCCAACGCGGACGCCTTGGCGTTGAGGGCGTCGCGGTTCCGCTCCGCCTCAAGGGCGTTGTCGCGTGCCTTGACGGCCTTGCCCTCGGCCGCCAGCGCCGCATCCTTCTTCTCGGCGGCGGTCTTGCCGGCCGTCTGGGCGTTGGCCAGCTCCTCCGCGGCGGTCTGCCGCTCCGACTGCGCCTTCGCCTCCGCGGTCGCGGCCTTGGCACGCTCCGCGTCCGCAAGCTCCTTCTGGGACTTGGCGTAGTCGCGCTCGGCCTCCGCGGTCCTGCGCTTGGCCGCTGCGTCGGCGGCCGCCTTCTTGGCCGTGGCCTCGGCGGCTTCGGCCTTCTCCTGCGCCGTCTTGGCCTTGGCGGCGTTCTCCGCGGCCTTCTTGGCCTGCAGCGCCGCTCCTTCGGCGGACGCCTTGGCCTGGGCCTCGGCCTCCTCGGCGGCCTTGCGGCGGAACTCGGCCTTGGACGCGTGCGCCTGGGTCTCGGCCAGGGCCATGAGCGTCTTGCTGTCGGCGGCCGAGGCGCGGGTGGCGTTCGACGCCGTCTCGGTGGCCTTGAACACCGCCTGCGCGGCGGCGGCCGACGCCTTGGCGACCTGCGCCGCCTGCTGCCCGTACATCAGGCCGCGGCCGCGGGGCTGACCGGCGGCGTCGGCGATCGCGTACGCCTCCTGCTTCGCCGTCTCGACCTTGGCGGCTTGTTCCTGCGCGGCGAGCGCGGCCCGCCCGGCCACGAAGACCCTGCCCTGGGCACGGGAGCGGGCGTGCTCGATGTCCTTCTTGACCTTCGCGAACTCCGCAGCGGTCGGATAGAACATCGTGCTGCTCGGGGACTGCTTGAGCCAGTACGCCTGCCAGTCGGTGAGCCGGCTCGCGATGATCGACTGCCCCAGAGCCTCGCCGAGGGCCTGCGTGGCGATCGTCAGCTGACGTGACGCTTTGGCCTCTGCCTCCATGATCGTGGCCCGCTGCGTGCTCTGCGCCGCCAGCTCCGACTGCCACTCGATCGACGCGACGGCGACTTCGGCACCGAGCACGTTGTGCGGGTCCGGGGGGTTCTGGGTCGCGCAGGAAGCGAATCGCGCCTTGAGTGCCTCGACGTCGACCCGGAACTCCATGCTTCCCGGCTCGGGAGCTTCGGTGGGGAATCCGCCGTGCTGGAGGAAGATCCGGGCGTCGTCCGCGTACATCGGATGCATGAACGTCATCCGTTCATACGCCTGGATCGGCTCGTAGTCCTCGTGCCGGTCCTCGGAGTACCGCTCGGCGGCGATCCTGTTGACCGCGTCCACCGACTCCTGGCTGGCGAGGGGCGTCTGGTCCTGGTGGTAGAGGTCGTACTCGGACTTCCAGAACTCGCCGTTGAGCCACGTCAGCAAGCCGGTGGTGTTGAACGGGTTGACCTCGCTGTAGACCCATTCGAAACCGGCGACGGTGTAGCCGGGCGGCGTGGTCTGAGGTGGTATGGCCAGCGACTCCTCCCAGACCGCGTCGCGGCCCCAGAGCTCGTCACCCTTGGCGTCCGCCCACGCCTTGTCCTTGGCGAAGGCTTTGGCGAGGGGGGTCTCGCCGTCGTACCAGTAGTCGCTCTCCGCTGCCGCGTGCAGCTCCGCCTCGGTCCCGTTGAGACCGCCGCGGGCGACCGACTTCAGCTCCTGACCGCCCTTGCGGAGCATCAGGTTGAGCAAACACTGCTCGGCACGGGTCGTCGCCGCGGCTTCGAGGTCGAAGGCCGACGGTTCGTCGGACGCGGCAGCGGTGTCCAGCTGCGGGGCGGGGGCCGGGGCGGGAAGTTGGTTGCCCGTGAGGGTGACCGCGAGGGCGGTCGTCAGGGCGGTGGAAGTGATCAGTCTCGACCAGCGGCCCACGGAGCCGGGCCGTCTGCCGGGGGGTGAATCAGTACGCATGCGTGCGTCACCGTTCCAGTTCAAGGGGCAGGAGTATCAGAAGAGCGGGTCGAACGGTGCCCAGCCCGAGGTGCCGATCTGTACCCTGGGCGCGAATGGGGCGCTCGCGTTGCCGGTCCCCTTGAAGAGCCACAGCAGGCCGGCCGTGTCGTTGGCGATCAGATCGGTCTTCCCGTCCCCGTTGTTGTCGCCGGTGGAGACGATCGACTTGTACGCACCCCACCCGGTGCCGACGGTGATCCGGCTGCCGAGCGCGGCGTCCTGAGCCGCGTTGCCGGTGCCGGGGTAGATGTAGAGCGTCCCGGTCGTGCTGCGGGCGATCAGGTCGGCCTTGCCGTCCCCGGTGTAGTCGCCACGGCCGGCGAGGGCGTTCATCCCGTTCCAGCCCCCGCTGCCGATGCGGATACGAGCGGCCAAGGTGCCGTCGGCCTTGCCCTGGTAGAGCCAGAGCGTGCCGTCGGTGTGGCGGCCGACGATGTCCGGGTGGGTGGTGCCGCCCATGTTGCCGACGGAGACCAGCAGGCTGTAGATGTTCCAGCCGCCTCCGACGACCTTGGTGTCGATGCCCCGCTCGGCCGTGTAGTACAGCGTGCCGTCGGGCATGCGGTGGTAGATGTCGTTGCCCTTGCCGTCTTCCGACACATTGGCCTGGACGAGCGCAGTCGCGTCTCCCCAACCGCCGCCCAGGGTGACGGCCGGCTGCACGCCGCCCGTGCCCTTGGGCTCGTAGTCGTACAGCAAGCCGGACTTACGGGCGAAGAGAGGGAACATCACTGGGCCCGGAGCGGATTGTGTGGCCGCAGTGGCCGCCTCGTCCGTTCGCCCGTCCCAGAACGACGGTGCCGCCCTCGACACCAGGACGGTGACGCCCGCGACGGCGACGACCACCGCGTAGATCACCGCCCGGCGCACGGAGCGGCTGAGTTGTCTGAACATCAAGTTGACGGTCCTCACAGGTGATTTGCCTGTGCGGACGCACGGAGGATCGTCACTGAACGGCCGCCCCCCGACGCCCGCGCGCCGGGCCGAACGGCCACAGCACCGTCACACTAGAATCATAAGTTGCCGAAGAGTAGGGGAATTTGGCACAGGCATTCGCACCACGATCACAATTTCGACACGTACGGCCAGGGAAGGGGCGCCGGGTCACAAGCCGGCTGCTGTCCTCGTCGACGCCACGAAACGACTGTGGGCCGCACCCCCCTGAACGGGTGCGGCCCACAGCCCTTTTCGCGGCTCCCGGTGGTCCAGGTCAGGCGTTGCCGCCGGTGAAGTAGTTGTGCAGGCCGGGGACCGTCAGCGTCCCGCCGAACTGGCCGGCCTGGGTGACCTTCACGTTGGTGAACATCGCGACCGGGACGTTCAGCGGTGGCGGGGTCTCCGGGCTGAACGTGATCGGGATGATGCCGAAGAGGTTGCCCTTCAGCTCCTCCGTGTACATCGTCACGGTGCCGTTGGTGATCTCCGACGTGGAGCCCTTGCGCGCCTCGACATGCGCGGTCGTACCGTTCGGGCCGACCACGATCTGGTGCAAGTCCTTGATCTTCACGCCCGTCGCGGTGAACTTCAGGACCTTCTTGATCTTGCCGCTGCCGGTCTTCACCTCGACGATGCCGTGGTAGTCCAGCCCTGTCAGGTCGAGCCTCGTGCTCTCGAGGATCCACGGGTCGTCCGGCAGCAGCGGGATGCCCGGCTCGAGTTCGGCGGCGGCCAGCGCCTCCGGGTCCGCCGTCGGGCACGGGAAGTGCGGCTTGGCGCCGTCCGGGATGTCCTCGTCCTTCTTGGGGTCGAGTCCCTTGACGTCCTCGTCCAGCTCTTCGACCTTGGCGCCGGCCTTGTCCGCCGCGTCCTTGATCGCTTCCTTGGTCTTGTCGACGGTCTCGTCGACCGTCTCGGCGGGCTTCTCGGCCGGCTTCTCGGCCGGCTTGTCCGCAGGCGCCTCGGAAGGCTGCTCCGACGGCTCCTCGGCCGGCTTCGTCGCCGTCTCGCTCGGTGACGGCGTTTCGGACGCCTCTCCCGTGAGCGCGTCGCCGACTCCGTCGACGAAGTCCTTGACCTTCTCGCCCACGCCCAGCGGGTCCAGCGGGTTCTTCGTCTCGCTCGCCGACGGCTCCGGCGCGGGTGCCTTCGGCGCCTCACCCGCCGCGGAGGCGGACGGGCTCTCGGCCGGCTTCGGCTCCTGCGACTCGTCGCCGGATCCTGACGTGGCGCTCGGCGTCGGCTCCGGCTTGGCCGATTCGGACGGCTTCGCCGACTCCGACGCGGACGGCGACTCGGACTCGGACGGCTCGTCCGAGCGGGTCACACACGGGCCCGGCGCGAACGGGATCTCCTTGTCGTCGGCCAGGGCGAGCTTGGGGGTGAGACCCATACCGACGAACACGGCGGTGGGCATCGCGGCCAGGGCTATCGCCTTGCTCGCAGGCAGCTGCATCTTGGCCAGCAGGGACTTCCTCGGGGCGGCGTGACGCGGCCCTTTTCTCTCCCGCGAGCCGCCGCCGCCCGCGTCCGCGGTCAGCGGTGGTGTCACGTCACCCGGCACTGTTCCTCCCGCCGTTGCCTTCGATGGATGTCTCGTGCGTGTCCGTGCCGTGGCCGTCCCACTGCTCCGGTACGGCGTGGGCATCCACGTCGCCCGCAGGATCCAGGTGCTCCGTCCGCTCGGCCGTGGCCGCCACGGGCTCCGGGGCCTTCTTGACGGGGACCCACGACAGCGCCAGCGCGCCGCCGACGAGCGAGAGCAGGAAGCCGACGATGAAGCCGCCCAGGTTGGCGATGGGAATGGAGACCAGTGCCAGAAGGATCGCGGCGATGCCCGCGAAAACCCTGGCAACTGCCTGGAACCACATCGTGAGCCCCAGAGTGACCAGCAGTACGCCGATGATCAGAGAGCCGGCTCCGGCCGTCGTCGCCATGGACAACGTCATATGGCCGAGTTGCAACGACGCGTACGGGAAATAGGCGATGGGGATTCCGCCCAGGAGGGTGAACAGGCCCGCCCAGAAGGGCCGCTGCCCCCGCCAGCTGCGGAAGTTCCGCCGGAGGACGCGAATGCCGTGCTCGTCCCGTCCCTGGGACACTGCGGTCTCGGCGCTCATGGAAAACAGCTCCCTGGTACTGGCGTTGCTGTGTGAAGAGAGAGACGGGCGGGCGAAGCTGCCAGAGTTTCACCCGCCCGCCCGGACGGGATGACCGTCAGTAGCACTCGACCTTGGGGCCGTCGCCCTGGTGCAGTTCCATCTTCAGACCGCCCAGCGTGAAGGTGCCGGCGGTGGTCGCCCACGCCTTCTGCTTGACGCCCGTGAGGACAGCCTTCTCGGCCTGCTGAGCGAAACTGTTCGGCAGGATCTTGTCCTTGACGGCCGGACCCTTGCCCCCACGCCGGGGGTCGGTGTCCTTGGCCGCCACGCCGATGTCGATGTTCGTGAACGTGGCGTCGCCCTCGAGGTCGGCCACGTCCAGGTAGAGGTTCTTGGCCTTGACCTCGGAGGCGCCCTCGCCGGCCCTCAGCTTCATCGTGATCTTGCCGAAGCCCGGCACGTTCGTGACGACCGACTGACACATGTCGTTGATCGTGGCGCGGTCGAACGCCGAGATGGCGACCGGGCGCTTGACCATCTTGTCACTGGTGGGGCTCTCGTAGCCCTCGTTCAGGCCGCCGTACTGCGCGAACCCGTAACCCTCGAGGTGACCGGCCTTGACCTTGAACTCCTGGCCCGACACAGCGAAGGACGCAGCGAGCGCCCCCTGTGCCAGACCGACGCCTATCGCGGCCGTCGCGGCCACGCTCGGCACCATGACCAGGGCGAACCGCTTCCATCTGGTTCCACCGCGAGCCATAGACTCCATGACTTTCCTCCTTCTCGGACGTACATCTCCGGTCCGGACCCTCGGGCCCGTCCTGGGATGGGAGAAGTGCTACGTCCTCGGGAAGGAGAGCGCCTGTACTTTCAGGCGCGCTGTGCGTCCGAAAAACACCGGCGATCACCCCCGAGCGACAACCACTGGTCGCGCCTGACTCATCACGCACAACCTGCCGGACAGGCCCTGCCGTTCTGTGGCAGGAACCCCCCTGTCCGCGACCGGCGCCACTGCCGCCGGTCGGCCCGGTGGGGACCCGATGGACCGCGGCGCGGCTGGAAGCCGGGCTGGTGCGGTATCGGACCGAGCGTCGCCGATCGTTGTCCATTCCTGGCCGAGACACAAGGGGGTTCGTTACTGGCTAGTAACGGCCTGATAACCGGGCCACGACGGCGCGATGTCGGGCGAGCACGCAGGGTGCCGCCGATCGCGGCTCCAGAAGGGGAGATAGGCGCCAATAAGCGGACACAACCTGCGCCTTGTTGTACTCCGAGTAACCCTCGCCGCGTTTACCAAGTTTTGGCAAAGACAGTCGGCATTTTGTCACTGTGTCGCCAAAACGGCGGTGACGCCGCGTCAGCGCCACCGCCGTATTCCGTCAGAAGGAGACTTTCAGGACACCCTTGTCAGAACCGCTGTCAATGAGGCGTCCGCGAGGGGTTCATGAGGCGTCGTGGAGGGCTCGGTGAGGTGCCGTCAAGGACTCAGAAGAGCACTCGCGCCAGCGCCTGGCGCGCCGCCGTCACCCTCGGGTCGTCCAGGCCGACGACCTCGAAGAGCTCCAGCAGCCGCACCCGCGCGGCGTCCCGCTCGTCGCCCGCCGTGCGCCGCACGGTCTCGACGAGCCGGCCGAAAGCGTCCTCGACATGGCCGCCCACCAGATCCAGGTCGGCGGCGGCCGTCTGCGCGGTGACGTCGGCGGGGTTCTCGGCCGCCTGCCGGCGGACCTTCTGCTGATCCATGTCCTGCACACGGCGCAGCAGTTCGGCCTGCGCGAGGCCGAGCTTCGCCTCCGTGTTGCCCGGGTCGTCGGAGAGGACGTTCCGGTACGCCTGGACGGCGCCGCCGAAGTCGCCCGCGTCCAGGGCCTGGACGGCCGCTTCGAGCAGTGCGTCGTACGGGCCGGCCGGCACGGGCTGGGCCTCTGCGGTCTCACCCGACGCGTCCGGGTCGACCGCGATGCCGGTCAGTCCGAAGCGCTCCTCGGCCACCTGCACCAGCTGATCCAGCGTCTGGCGGATCTGCGCCTCCGGGGCCGCGCCCTGGAAGAGGGGCAGCGCCTGCCCGGCCACCACCGCGAAGACCGCGGGGATGCCTTGGATCCCGAACTGCTGCATCAGCATCTGGTTGGCGTCGACGTCGACCTTGGCGAGGACGAAACGGCCGTTGTACTCCGTGGCGAGGCGCTCCAGCAGGGGGCCGAGCTGCTTGCACGGCTCGCACCACTCGGCCCAGAAGTCGATGACGACGGGCACCTCGGTGGAGCGCTGCAGTACGTCGCGCTCGAATCCGGCTTCGTCCGTGTCGATCACCAGGCCGGCGGGGGACACCGCACCGCCGCCGCCCTGTCGGGCGGCTTCGGCCCGCGCCTGCTCCGCCTTCGCCTTGGCCTCGTTGGCCGCCTTCACCGCGGCGAGGTCGACGACGCCGCTCATGGACATGTTCCTAGGCTGCATGCGTACATCCTCCCCCTTCCGCGCGCCCATGTGAAAAAGTCGGCGCCGGGTCCCCACCTCGGCGCCTTGTGGCTGTCGCGACGAGCCGGTCATGGCTTTCGCTACAGGTCGTAGCGTATCTGCGCAGGGCCGGTGGTGTGAGGGATTTTCCGGTGAGCTGCCTCACAGCCGCTTTTCTACTTACTGGCGGGTATGGTCGCGTCCATGCCCAGCAGCACCCACCCCAAAGCTCAGCATTCGGGGCGTACCGGACGCACCGGGCGCCCCCGCAGCGTCGAGGCCGACGCAGCGATCCTGGAGGCGACCCGCGCCTCCCTCGTGGAGCTGGGCTGGTCGAAGCTGACGATGGGGGACGTGGCCACGCGCGCGGGCGTGGCCAAGACCACGCTGTACCGGCGCTGGGCGAGCAAGAACGAACTTGTCGTCGACGCCGTCGCCGTCCTCTTCGACGCACTGGAGCTCCCCGACCGAGGGAGTCTCGCCGCCGATGTGGAGGGCGTGGTCCTGCAGTTCGCCGAGCTGCTGCAGCTCCCGGAGACCAAGACCGCACTGATGGGCGTCGTCGCGGAGTCCACCCGGGACGAGGCGCTGCGGGACCGGATCCGCTCGGCCATCGTCGACCGGCAGAAGCGGCTGGTCGTCCAGGGCCGGGAACGCGCTCAGGCCCGTGGCGAGCTGCCGTACGAGGACGACCCCGACGCGGCAGCCCGCAACACGGACCTGATCTTCGATGTGGTCGCGGGCGCCGTGGTCCACCGTGCGCTGGTCAGCGCGGAGCCGGTGGACGCCGAGTGGGCGCGCCGCTTCACCGTCCTGCTGGTGTCGGGGCTCGGCTCCCTGTCCACCTGACGGGAGGGGCACTCGGCCCTGTCCGGGCGCTAGAAGCCGGGCGGCTCCGTGTAGATGCCCCACTCGTCGCGCAGTGCGTCGCAGATCTCGCCCAAGGTGGCCTCCGCCCGTACGGCGTCGAGCATCGGGCCGATCATGTTGGAGCCGTCGCGCGCGGCGGCGAGCATCTTGTCCAGCGAGGACCGTACGAGCGCGTCGTCACGGCCCGCCTTGCGGTCGGCCAGCACGCGCACCTGCTCGCGCTCGACCTCGTGGCTGACCCGTAGGATCTCCAGGTCGCCGGTGACCGAGCCGGTGGCGACGTTGACGCCGACGACCTTCTTGTCGCCCTTCTCCAGGGACTGCTGGTAGCGGAAGGCCGACTCGGCGATCTCGCCGGTGAACCAGCCGTCCTCGATGCCGCGCAGGATGCCGGAGGTGATGGGGCCGATGGGGTGCGTGCCGTCCGGGTGGGCGCGGCGGCCGCGTTCCTTGATCTGCTCGAAGATCTTCTCGGCGTCGGCCTCGATGCGGTCGGTGAGTTGCTCGACGTACCACGAACCGCCCAGCGGGTCGGCCACGTTGGCGACGCCGGTCTCCTCCATCAGCACCTGCTGCGTGCGCAGCGCGATCTCGGCGGCCTGCTCGCTCGGCAGGGCGAGGGTCTCGTCGAGGGCGTTGGTGTGCAGGGAGTTGGTGCCGCCGAGGACCGCGGACAGCGCCTCGACCGCTGTGCGCACGACGTTGTTGTACGGCTGCTGGGCGGTCAGCGAGACGCCGGCGGTCTGGGTGTGGAAGCGCAGCCACTGGGCCTTGTCGGTCTTCGCCCCGTACACCTCCTTCATCCAGCGGGCCCAGATCCGGCGCGCGGCGCGGAACTTGGCGATCTCCTCGAAGAAGTCGAGGTGCGCGTCGAAGAAGAAGGACAGCCCGGGCGCGAAGGTGTCGACGTCGAGGCCGCGTGACAGGCCCAGCTCGACGTAGCCGAAGCCGTCGGCGAGGGTGTACGCGAGCTCCTGCGCGGCCGTCGCGCCCGCCTCACGGATGTGGTAGCCGGAGACCGACAGCGGCTTGTACGCGGGGATGCCGGCGGCGCAGTGCTCCATCAGGTCGCCGATGAGGCGCAGATGGGGCTCGGGCTGGAAGAGCCACTCCTTCTGCGCGATGTACTCCTTGAAGATGTCGGTCTGCAGCGTGCCGTTGAGCACGGCCGGGTCGACGCCCTGGCGCTCGGCGGCGACCAGGTACATGCAGAAGACCGGCACGGCCGGGCCGGAGATCGTCATCGAGGTCGTCACGTCGCCGAGGGGGATGTCCTTGAACAGGACCTCCATGTCGGCGGCGGAGTCGATGGCGACACCGCAGTGGCCGACCTCTCCGAGCGAACGGGGGTCGTCGGAGTCGCGGCCCATGAGGGTCGGCATGTCGAAGGCCACGGAGAGCCCGCCGCCACCGGCGGCCAGGATCATCTTGTAGCGCTCGTTGGTCTGCTCGGCGTTGCCGAAGCCGGCGAACTGGCGGATGGTCCAGGTGCGCCCCCGGTAGCCCGTCGGGTGCAGCCCGCGGGTGAAGGGGTACTCACCGGGCCATCCGATGCGCTCGAAGCCCTCGTAGTGGTCCCCGGGCCGCGGGCCGTAGACCGGCTCGACGGGGTCGCCCGAGAGCGTGGTGAAGTCTGCGTCCCGCTTGCGGGCCTTGTCGTACCGGGCCTGCCAGCGTCGGCGGCCTTCCTCGATCGCGTCAGCGTCCATACACTCGAATTTACTAGGACGTCCTAGTAAATGTCGATGGCAAAGCGCCGCGAGCCGCACTCGCGACGCTTTCGTGTCCTGCGCGCTCCCGCGCCCCGCGCGCTTTCGCGTCCTACGCGTCGGCCGTCGCCGGGGTCGCGCTGTCCGTGATCAGCGCCCGCGCCTCGCACGTGACCTTCGGCTCGACGAAGAACGAGGCGAACGGGATGCAGCCGGCGGCCAGCACCCACAGCAGCCTGCCGAACGGCCACTTCGCCTTGGAGCCCAGATCGAAGGCGAAGACGACGTAGACGATGAAGAGCACACCGTGGATCTGCGAGATCAGCATGGTGTCGCCGGTGTCGAATCCGTACTTGGCGATGATCGCCGCCGTGAAGACGAGCAGCCAGACGGCGGTGACGTACGCCATCACCCGGTAACGGATGAGCACATTCGCTTTCATGGCATCGAGCGTAACCGGGCGCCAGGGGCGATCTTCCTGCGGGGCGCGTGTCCTACTTCTCCTTGAAATCCGCCGCCGCGACCCGCAGCGGGCGCAGCATCGCGAAGATCTCCGCGCACTCCTCCGCGTCGTACGCACCGAGGCCGAAGTCCATCGCCATCAGGTCGTGCGTGGCCGCCTCCACGACTTCCCGGCCCTTCTCCGTGATGGAGGCGAGCGTGCCGCGGCCGTCGTTCGGATTGGGGCGCTTGGCAACGAGACCGGACTTCACGAGTCGGTCCACGGTGTTCGTCACCGAGGTCGGGTGCACCATCAGCCGTTCGCCGATCTTGGACATCGGCAGCTCACCCGCCTTGGAGAAGGTGAGCAGGACCAGCGCCTCGTAGCGGGCGAAGGTCAGTCCGTACGGCTTGACGACGGCGTCGACCTCGGCGAGCAGAATCTGGTGCGCGCGCATGATCGAGGTGATCGCTGCCATCGAGGGCACGGGTCCCCATCGCTGCTGCCAGAGGTCATCGGCACGGGCGATGGGGTCGAAGGGGAGGCTGAGCGGCTTCGGCACGGCATCGACCTTACCGACTGGTCACATGCTGGTCAGCCCTGTCTCGCACTTCGGTCCTTCAACCGTTTCATCGGACAGTCCGGCCGCCGCACGTACCGTGCCGGGCTCTGCCGTCATGCCCATGCAACCGGTCTTCGGCCTTATGGATCCGGCCGCGGCCGCCGGCGCGTCCTGCGCCTGCGGTCGCGGCCTCTTCTCCAGCCTTCCGGCCGTACGTAGCGCCACTCCCGACCGGTACGCGGGGGGAAGGCAGAGCTCACGCTCCTTCAGGATCTGGCTGGGCCCTACAGCCTCAAGCGCACCGACCCGGGGTTCACGGGCGAGCCCGCCGGGCTCAGGCGCTCAGGCGCTCAGGTGACGTTCGACCGTGTCGACCTTGGAGGTCAGGCCGTCCATGACCCCGGGCCTGATGTCCGCCTTGAGGACGAGGGACACACGCGGGGCGCGGGCCTCCACGGCGGCGACGGCGCGCCTGACCACGTCCATCACTTCCTCCCACTCACCTTCGACCGAGGTGAACATCGCGTCGGTGCGGTTGGGGAGTCCGGACTCGCGTACGACACGGACGGCGTCGGCGACGTACTCGCCCACGTCCTCGCCGACCCCGAGGGGCGTGACGGAGAAGGCGACGATCACGCGTCCACCACGTTCTCGCGGCGGGCGCGGGAGGCGATGACGGCGTCGTCGGCCTCGCGCTTGAGCTTGCGCTCGGCGAAGAAGCCACCGAAGGGGAGGACCGAGAGGACGAAGTACAGGGCCGCGGTCTTCAGGTCCCACTTGGTGCGGTTCCAGGCGTCCAGCCAGAAGAGCACGTACAGGACGAAGAGCAGACCGTGGATCGCACCCATGACCGGGACCGCGTTGAAGTCCGTGGTGCGCTTGAGCACCGAGCAGACGAGCAGCAGGAGGAAGGAAACTGCCTCCGGCGCGGAGACGAGGCGCAGGCGGTGCAGGGAGGAGGCGGTCTTGATGTCCACGGGTCACCTTCGGTGGTGAGGGGATGGGCAGGGGGCATGGATCTTGTGAACACATGCACAAGCTCGCGGACCATTGTGGCAGGCCACTTTGCGAACTCTTTGTCAGGGTCCGGATCCTCCCCGAGAACGCTGTTCGGAGCCGGAATCACCGGATAACGTCGGCCCGTGGCAATGTTCCGGCTCCAGGGGAGCAAAGTGCTCGCGGTCGACATGACCGGCGACGCCGTCAAAGCGAAGAACGGGTCGATGGTCGCGTACGACGGCCAGATGGCCTTCAAGAAGATGACCGGCGGCGGTGAGGGCATCCGCGGGATGGTCACCCGCAGGCTCACCGGCGAGCAGATGACCATGATGGAGGTGAAGGGGCAGGGCACCTGCTACTTCGCCGACCGTGCGAGCGAGATCAGCCTCGTGCAACTGCACGGTGACAAGCTCTACGTCGAGTCGAGCAACCTGCTGTGCACCGACGGCGGGCTGCGCACCGGCACCACCTTCACCGGGCTGCGCGGGGGCGCGACGGGCAACGGTCTGTTCACGACCACCGTCGAGGGCACCGGCCAGGCGGCGATCATGTCGCACGGGACGGCGGTGGCGCTGCGGGTGACGCCCCAGTACCCGCTCTCCGTCGACCCCGGCGCGTACATCGCCCACCAGGGCAGCCTGCGTCAGGACTTCCAGTCCGGGGTGACGTTCCGCACCTTCCTGGGTGAGGGCGGCGGCGAGGCGTTCCAGATCCGCTTCGAGGGCGACGGGCTGGTCTACGTGCAGCCGAGTGAGCGCAACACCGTCGGAGGGGACGTCTGATGCCTTTCCGCGAGATCAACTCCAAAATGGTCGAGGCGACCGTGGTCCCCGGCCAGAAGATGTTCAGCCAGCGCGGCGCCATGCTCGCGTACAAGGGCGAGGTCAGCTTCACGCCCAGCATCACCGGAGGCCAGGGCGGGCTGGCGTCGATGATCGGCCGCCGCGTGGCGAACGAGGCGACGCCACTGATGACCGTCGAGGGCAACGGCACGGTGATGTTCGGCCACGGCGGCCACCACATCCAGGTGGTCCAGCTCACCGGCGACACCCTCTACGTGGAGGCCGACCGACTGCTGGCCTTCGACGGGACCTTGCAGCAGGGCACGATGTTCATGGGGTCCCAGGGCGGGGTCATGGGCATGGTGCGCGGTCAGGTGACGGGCCAGGGCCTGTTCACCACGACCCTCAAGGGACACGGCGCGGTCGCGGTGATGGCACACGGCGGAGTGATCGAGCTGCCGATCACCCCCTCGCGGCCGGTCCATGTGGACCCGCAGGCGTACGTCGCCCACCACGGTGACGTACGGAACAAGCTGTCCACGGCGCTCGGCTGGCGCGACATGGTGGGGCGCGGCTCCGGCGAGGCGTTCCAGCTGGAGCTCAGCGGCAGCGGTGCGGTGTACGTCCAGGCGTCGGAGGAGAAGCTGTGAGCACGCCCACGATTTTCGACCCGACGACGCTGCCCAGCGACGACAACGTCAACGCGTACACCTTCTGCGTGGAACTCAAGGGCTCCCAGTGGTTCCTGCAGAAGGGCAAGATGATCGCCTACTACGGGCGCATCGACTTCAACGGAATCGGCCACGGCCGTCTCGACCGGCTGCTGCGGACCTCGTTCCACTCACCGCTGCACGCGAGCGACTGGGTGGTGGCGGAGGGCAGCGGCAAGATGCTGCTCGCGGACCGGGCCTTCGACGTGAACTCGTTCGACCTCGATGACGGGAATCTCACGATCCGGGCCGGCAATCTGCTGGCGTACCAGCCCACGCTGGCGCTCAAGCAGTCGATCGTGCCGGGCTTTCTGACCCTCATCGGAACGGGCAAGTTCGTCGCCGCGTCCAACGGCCCCGTGGTCTTCATGGAGCCGCCGATCCGGGTGGATCCGCAGGCCCTGGTGGGCTGGGCGGACTGCCCCTCACCCTGCCACCACTACGACCACGGGTATATGACGGGCGTCATGGGCGGGGTGCGGGCGCTGACCGGGATCGGCGGGGCGTCGGGCGAGGAGCACCAGTTCGAGTTCGTCGGCGCCGGCACGGTACTGCTGCAGTCGACCGAGGTGCTCATGCCGGAACAGTCCACCGGACTGGTCGGTGCGGAGCCGGGCGTTCCGGGCGGGCACGGGCCCGCCGGAGGCGCCGGCCAGCACGGATCCTCACCGCGCCTTCCCGGCCAGCTCGGGGACCTCCAGCGTCGCTTCGGGCTGTGAGCGGTAGTCTGCGGAGTGTGACGTCGAACGTCTGCGCCCCTGTGCACCCCCTGGTGCGCGGGGTGCCAGGCGTCACACCCCCCGACTTCGTCCGCTTTTCAACTTCTTAGGTAGAATCCATATATGGAGACCGAGACGGCCACTCGCTGGCTTACCGATGACGAGCAGTGCACCTGGCGCACGCATCTGGAAGTCAACAAGCTGCTGATGCACCAGCTCGAGAAGGACCTCCAGCCGTTCGGCCTGACCAACAACGACTACGAGATCCTGGTCAACCTCTCCGAGTCCGCGGACCGGCGGATGCGGATGAGCGACCTCGCTGCTGCCACGCTGCAGTCCAAGAGCCGCCTCTCGCACCAGGTCACCCGTATGGAGAGCGCCGGGCTCGTCCGGCGGGAGAACTGCGAGTCCGACCGGCGCGGACTGTACGCCGTGCTGACGGACGAGGGCGTCGCCACCATGCAGAAGGTCGCCCCACACCACGTCGCCTCCGTGCGCAAGCACTTCATCGACCTGCTGACCCCGGAGGCGCTCGCCGATCTGCGGGAGTCGCTGACTCCGGTCGCCGAGCATCTGCGCGGCCGCCGCGGCAAGCTCTGAGTCCGCTCCCGAGCTGCCCTTCGGCCCCAGCCGCCCGGCCCGATGCCACCAGGCCCATGGGGCCGCGGGGTACGGCCCCCGTCACACCACGGTGACGGGGTGCCGCACGACCGCGTCGAACAGGTAGCCCTGGCTGTTGTCCGTGCTGAGCTCCACCGTCCGGACCAGCGCCGACCCCGACCAGGAGCGCCCGGTGAGCAGCACCGGCCGGTGGGCGCGGAGAACGGCTCCTAGCTAGGCCCCTTCCGGCGGCGCCTCGGGCAGAGTCAGCTCGAACAGCGCCCCGCCGGAGGCCGAGCGGGCCACCGTGAGAGTGCCGCCGTGGCGGCGCGCCACGTCGCGGGCGATCGCCAGGCCCAGGCCGGCACCGCCCTCGTCGCGACTGCGGGCGTCGTCGAGTCGTACGAACCGTTCGAAGATCCGCTCGCGTTCCTGCTCCGGCACGCCAGAACCGTCGTCGGCGACGGCCAGCACGATCCGGCCGGCTTCCGACCGTACGGAGGCGGTGACCGAAGTGGCCGCGTGCCGCTGCGCGTTGTCGAGCAGGTTGCCCACCACCCGGGCCAACTGATTGCGTGAACCGGTCACTTCGAGCCCGTCCGCCGCCGTCACCTCGACCGGGATCCGGTCGCCCGCGCGCTGGGCCACCTCCTCGCGGAGCAGGCCCGCCGGATCCACCGGGGTCGCACCCGGTCGCTCCCCCGCGTCCAGACGGGCCAGCAGCAGCAGGTCGGCGGCCAGCTGCTGCAGCCGCACGGTGTCCTCCACCGCCCCCGGCACGTCCAGCAGGTCGGGGTGGGCCGCACCCACTTCGAGCTGTGTGCGGAGCGAGGCGATGGGGCTGCGCAGCTCGTGCGAGGCGTCCGCGACGAACCGCCGCTGGCGCTCCACGGAGGCCTCCAGTGCGGCCAGCGTCTCGTTGGTCGTCCGTGCGAGCCGTGCCACTTCGTCCCGCGACGCGGGCTCCGGGACCCGGCGGGAGAGGTCCTCGGAGCGGGTGATGGCCGCCATTTCGCTGCGGATGCCCTCGACGGGCCGCAGCGCGCGACGGGTCACCAGCCAGGTCACGCCGCCGACCACGGCGAGCAGCAACGGCAGGCCGACGAGCATGGCGTCGCGGACCGTTCCGACCGCGTCCTGCTCGGTGGCCAGCGGCGCACCGGCGTGGACGGTGTACGTACGCGCGGCGCCCGACGTCGCCTCGACGGTGGCGAACCTGTAGTCGGCGCTCTCACCGTCGACGGTGGCGCTGCCCGAACGGAATCGGGGGTCGTCGGACGAGACTTCGCCGCGGCCCGGGTCGTCCTCTTCATCGTCGTCGTCGCCGGTCGGGGCGGGTGCGGGCGACCGGGGGGCGACCTGGCCGCTCGACGTCCCGGAGATCGCCTCGAGGTTCTCGCTGACCGCGACGACCCGCCCGTCCTCCGCGACGACCTGCACGGGCCGTTCCTCGTCGTCCGGCAGGTCCAGCCGGTCGACCGGCACGTCGACGGCGATCTGTGCCGCCACCTCGCGCGCCACCACCTCGGCCTGCAGATCGGTCTGGTCGATGAGGTTCGCCCGCAGCGACAGCAGGACGGCGGCGCCGGCGGCGATCAGCGCGACCGCCACGACGAGAGTGGCTCCGATCGCGGCCCTCGCCCGCACGGACCTCATGACGCGGCCACCAGCCGGTACCCCGCTCCGCGCACGGTCTGGATGCGGCCCGCGCCGAGCTTGCGGCGCAGGACGCTGATGTAGACCTCGACGATGTTCGGGTCGCCCTCGTAGGCGAAGTCCCAGACGTGCTCCAGGATCTCGGGTTTGCCGACCACCTCGCCGGCGCGGGTCGCGAGCTGCTCCAGCACCGAGAACTCCTTTGACGTCAGCGTCACTTCGTCCTCCCCGCAGAAGACGCGCCGCGCCGCCGTGTCCACCCGCATGTCGCCGACCGCCAGCACCGGCGAGCCGCCGGACCGGCCCCGGCGACGCAGCAGGGCCTTGATCCGGGCGACGAGGACGACGTAGGAGAAGGGCTTGGTCAGGTAGTCGTCGGCACCGGTGTCGAGACCTTCTGCCTCGTCGTACTCCCCGTCCTTGGCGGTCAGCATCAGGATCGGCATGTCATGTCCGGCGGCGCGCAGGGCCGCGCAGACGCGGTAGCCGTTCATGCCGGGGAGCATGATGTCGAGCACGACGAGGTCGTGGACGCCTTCGGCGGCACGGTGCAGCCCTTCGAGCCCGTCGTGGACGACGTCCACCGCGTATCCCTCTGCGGTCAGTCCGGCGGCGAGGGACAGTGCGAGCCGCTTCTCGTCCTCCACGATCAACAACCTCATGGGGTCAGGGTCGCAAACCGCGGCTGAAGATCTCTTCAGGTGGCTTCAGGCTGGGTTCAGCATGGCGCGGCAAGAGTGGTCCCGTTGCTGTTGAAGCGAACACCTCGGGAGGAACCCCCATGAAGCGCAACCTTGTCATCGCGACCGTCGCGGCGGCGCTGCTGGTCGGCGGCGGAACGTACACGGCGGTGGCAGTGGCGGACGACGGCGCGTCCGCGACGCCGGTCTCGGTGCAGGACAGGGACCGGGACGACGACCGCGACGACGCCCCGGACGACGACCGGGCGGCTGCGCCCGCCGGCCCCGTCACGGCGGCCGAGGCGGTGGCCGCCGCGCTGAAGCACACGCCGGGCACCGTGGATTCCGTGGACCTCGACGACGACGAGAAGGGGCACTGGGAGGTGTCCGTGGTCGGCACGAACGACCGTGAGCACGAACTGAAGGTCGACGCGAAGACCGGCGCGGTGCGGGCTGCCGACGACGACGATGACGACGACCGGGACGAGGACGGTGCCGCGCTGCGGGCCGCGGAAGTGGACGCACGACAGGCGGCAGAGGCGGCGCTGAAGTCCCACCCGGGCGCGACGGTGACATCGGTCGACTTCGACGACGAGGGCGACGGCGCCGACCACTGGGAGGTCGAACTCCAGAGCCGCAAGGGCCACGACGAGACCGAGGTGAAGGTCGACGCGAAGACGGGCGACGTGTCGTCGGACACCGACGCCTCCGACGACTGAGGCGGAGCCCTCCCCGAACCGGGGCAAGCCCCGGCCCCCGCAGCGCGCTTCGCACCCGGGGCCGGGGGCACCTCCAGCCCCGGCCCCTGAGGCACGGGACAGAGCCCCGACCAGGCCGCCACGCCCCAGCCCCGGGCGATTGAGGCGCGGGCCTCGGGGCAGAGCCCCGACGCGGGCCACGGCTCGAAGCCACCAACGGGCCAACTCCATCCCGCCGGACGGCCGGGGGCACCTCCAGCCCCGCCGGCGATTGAGGCGCAGGCCTCGGGGCAGAGCCCCGACAAGACCGCCACACCCCAACCCCGTCGGCGCGAGAGGCGCGACGCCCCCGTCCGGCTACGACTCCGTCAGGCCCGTCACCAGTTCGTCCGCCGCCCGGTACGGATCCAGCTCGCCCGCCACGATGCGTTCCGCCAGCGAGCCCAGGCGCCGGTCTCCGTGAAGGTCCGCGATGCGTTCGCGCAGGGCCGTGACCGCGATCGTCTCGACCTCCGTCGCCGCCCGCCGCACCCGGCGTTCCGCGAGGACGCCGTGCTCCTCCATCCACGCCCGGTGCTTCTCGAGCGCCTCGACGACCTCGTCGACGCCCTCGCCCCGCGCCGCGACCGTCTTGACGATCGGCGGGCGCCAGTCGCCCGGCCCGCGGGACTCGCCGAGGCCCAGCATGTGGTTGAGCTCCCTGGCCGTCGCGTCGGCGCCGTCCCGGTCGGCCTTGTTCACGACGTACACGTCGCCGATCTCGAGGATGCCCGCCTTCGCCGCCTGGATGCCGTCGCCCATGCCGGGCGCCAGGAGCACCACGGAGGTGTCGGCCTGGGAAGCGATCTCCACCTCCGACTGGCCGACGCCCACGGTCTCGACCAGGACCACGTCGCAGCCGGCCGCGTCCAGGACGCGGATCGCCTGCGGCGCGGCCCAGGCCAGGCCGCCGAGGTGGCCGCGGGTGGCCATGGAGCGGATGTAGACGCCGGGGTCGGAGGCGTGCTCCGACATACGGACCCGGTCGCCGAGCAGCGCTCCGCCCGAGAAGGGCGAGGACGGGTCGACGGCCAGGACGCCGACCCGCTTGCCGGCCTTGCGGTAGGCGGAGACGAGCGCGGAGGTGGAGGTGGACTTGCCGACGCCCGGCGACCCGGTGAGGCCGACCACGTACGCCCCGCCGGTCAGCGGGGCGAGCGCCGCCATGACCTCCCGGAGCTGCGGGGACGCCCCCTCGACGAGTGAGATCAGCCGGGCCACGGCCCGTGGCTTGCCCTCACGTGCCTGGGCGACCAGTTGGGGGACGTCCACCATCGTGCTGCTCCGATTCTCTTCAGAACTACTTGCCCGGGACGCGGACGATCAGCGCGTCGCCCTGACCGCCGCCACCGCACAGCGCCGCCGCGCCCACGCCGCCGCCGCGGCGCTTGAGCTCCAGCGCCAAGTGCAGCACCACACGCGCGCCGGACATGCCGATCGGGTGGCCGAGCGCGATCGCGCCGCCGTTCACGTTCACCTTTTCCGGGGTAACGCCCAGGTCCTTCATTGACTGGTGGGCAACCGCCGCGAAGGCCTCGTTGATCTCGATGAGGTCCAGGTCCTCGACGCCGAGACCCTCCTTCTTCAGGGCGTGCTGTATGGCGTTGGACGGCTGCGACTGCAGCGAGTTGTCCGGTCCGGCCACATTGCCGTGGGCACCGATCTCGGCGATCCAGTCGAGGCCCAGCTCCTCCGCCTTGGCCTTGCTCATCACGACGACGGCGGCGGCGCCGTCGGAGATCTGGGAGGAGGTGCCGGCGGTGATCGTGCCGTCCTTGGAGAACGCGGGACGCAGCTTGCCGAGCGACTCGGCGGTCGTCTCGGCGCGGATGCCCTCGTCCTTGGAGAAGAGGATCGGGTCGCCCTTGCGCTGCGGGATCTCGACGGGCGTGATCTCCGCCTCGAAGAGGCCGTTCTTCTGCGCGGCCGCGGCCCGCTGGTGGGACAGCGCGGCGATCTCGTCCTGGACGTCGCGCGGGATGCCGAGGCGGGTGTTGTGCTTCTCCGTCGACTCGCCCATGGCGACGTTCTCGAAGGAGTCGGTCAGGCCGTCGTACGCCATGGCGTCGAGCATCTCGATCGCGCCGTACTTGTAGCCCTCGCGCGACTTCGGCAGCAGGTGCGGCGCGTTGGTCATGGACTCCTGGCCTCCGGCGACGACCACGTCGAACTCGCCGGCGCGGATCAGCTGGTCGGCGAGCGCGATGGCGTCGAGACCGGACAGACAGACCTTGTTGATGGTGAGCGCGGGGACGTTCATGGGGATGCCGCCCTTGACCGCGGCCTGGCGCGCCGGGATCTGCCCCGCCCCGGCCTGGAGCACCTGGCCCATGATCACGTACTGCACCTGATCGCCGCCGATCCCGGCCCGGTCGAGCGCGGCCTTGATGGCGAAACCGCCGAGGTCGGCGCCGGAGAAGGACTTGAGTGAGCCGAGCAGGCGGCCCATGGGCGTGCGGGCGCCCGCGACGATCACGGAGGTGTTACCGGTCGTTCCTGACATGAGGACGATCCCCTTTCAGCCGCAGCTGAGGAGTGAACGAGGGTTTACTCAAATGTACTGAGCGGTACGGCTCCGGGTCACCGGCCGACCGGTGTGATCGCGCGCACGTTGCGTAACCATCCTTCAGGCGCTGCACTGGTCGAATGCTGACGCGAATCGACCACATCGGAATCGCCTGCTTCGACCTCGACAAGACTGTCGAGTTCTACCGGGCCACGTACGGCTTCGAGGTGTTCCACTCCGAGGTCAACGAGGAGCAGGGCGTCCGGGAAGCCATGCTCAAGATCAATGAGACGTCCGACGGCGGCGCCTCCTACCTCCAGCTCCTCGAGCCCACCCGCGAGGACTCCGCGGTGGGAAAGTGGCTGGCCAAGAACGGTGAGGGCGTCCACCACATCGCCTTCGGCACCGCCGACGTGGACGCGGACGCGCAGGACATCCGCGACAAGGGCGTCCGCGTCCTGTACGACGAGCCGCGTATCGGTTCGATGGGCTCTCGTATCACCTTCCTGCACCCCAAGGACTGCCACGGCGTTCTCACCGAACTCGTCACCTCTGCAACGGACCACTGACCCGAGGATTCCCGGCCCGGTAGAGTGGGCCGTTCCGGGCCGGGGCCGGGTCGGGGCCGTGCCGCGTCTCCGTCGTTGATCTGTCACCATTCCCCGGGGGGCCGTTCGCCGGCGAACGGGCTCGTTTGGAGACAGTTGCGACCAGGGGACGGATGGGACCGCGCAGTGCGGGGCTACGAACGCCAGGAGAGCCACCGAGCTGACGACGACCACCTTTCGCGCTTCGAGGCCGAGATGGATCGGCTGAAGACAGCGCGGGAGAAGGCCGTCCAGCACGCCGAGGAC
Organism: Streptomyces sp. NPDC006283; assembly: GCF_040613325.1. NCBI lineage: Bacteria > Bacillati > Actinomycetota > Actinomycetes > Kitasatosporales > Streptomycetaceae > Streptomyces > Streptomyces sp. NPDC006283. The sequence goes on from NZ_JBEXRZ010000019.1 coordinate 44,034, forward strand.
CTCGGTTACCAGGTCGAGGTGTTGCGCGCCAAGCTGCACGAGGCACGCCGCAATCTCGCCTCCCGTCCTGCCTACGACAGCGCCGACATCGGCTACCAGGCCGAGCAGCTGCTCCGTAACGCCCAGATCCAGGCGGACCAGCTGCGCCAGGACGCCGAGCGCGAGCTGCGCGAGGCCCGGGCGCAGACGCAGCGCATCCTTCAGGAGCACGCGGAGCACCAGGCCAGGCTCCAGGCCGAGCTGCACGCGGAAGCCGTCCAGCGCAGGCAGCGCCTCGACCAGGAGCTCGCGGAGCGCCGCCAGACCGTCGAGTCGCACGTCAACGAGAACGTCGCCTGGGCCGAGCAGCTGCGTGCCCGTACCGAGTCGCAGGCCCAGCGGCTGCTGGACGAGTCCCGCGCCGAGGCCGAGCAGTCCCTTGGCGCCGCCCGCGCGGAGGCCGCCCGCATCGCCGAGGAGGCCCGCAGGCGGCTCGGCAGCGAGGCGGAGACCGCACGCGCCGAGGCCGAGGCGATCCTGCTGCGCGCCCGCAAGGACGCCGAGCGGCTGCTGAACGCCGCCTCCAACCAGGCGCAGGAGGCCACCACCCACGCGGAGCGGCTGCGTTCCTCCACCTCCGCCGAGTCCGACCAGGCCCGCCAGCAGGCCGCGGAGCTCAGCCGTGCCGCCCAGCAGCGGATGCAGGAGGCCGAGGAGAAGCTGCGCGAGGCCCGCTCGGAGTCGGAGAAGCTGCTCACCGAGGCGAAGGAGTCGGCCGCCAAGCAGCTGTCGTCGGCCGAGTCGGTCAACGAGCAGCGCACCCGTACGGCCAAGGCGGAGATCGCGCGGCTGGTCGCGGAGGCGACCAAGGAGTCCGAGACGCTCAAGACGGAGGCCGAGCAGGCGCTCGCGGACGCCCGCGCCGAGGCGGAGAAGCTCGTCGAGGCCGCCACGGAAAAGGCGCGGACGGCCGCCGCGGAGGACTCGGCGGCGGCGCTCGCGAAGGCCGCCCGTACCGCCGAGGAGGTGCTGACCAAGGCGTCGGAGGACGCCAAGGCCACCACACGGGCGGCGAGCGAGGAGGCCGAGCGGATCAGGCGCGAGGCCGAGGCCGAGGCGGACCGGCTGCGCGGCGAGGCCGCCGAGCAGGCCGACCAGCTCAAGGGCGCGGCCAAGGACGACACCAAGGAGTACCGCGCCAAGACGGTCGAACTGCAGGAGGAGGCGCGCCGGCTGCGCGGCGAAGCCGAGCAGTTGCGCGCGGAGGCGGTCGCCGAGGGCGAGCGGATCCGCGGCGAGGCGCGCCGCGAGGCCGTCCAGCAGATCGAGGAAGCGGCCCGCACCGCGGAGGAGCTGCTCACCAAGGCTCGCACCGACGCCGACGAGCTGCGGGCGAAGGCCACCGCCGACAGCGAGAAGGTCCGCACGGAGGCCATAGAGCGCGCCACGACCCTGCGCAAGCAGGCCGAGGAGACGCTGGAGCGCACCCGCGCGGAGGCCGACCGGCTGCGCGTGGAGGCCGAGGAGCAGGCCGAGAGTGTTCGGGCGGCTGCCGAGGCGGCCGCGGCCGAACTCCGTGAGGAGACCGAGCGCGGCATAGCGGCACGCCAGGCCGAGGCCGCGGACGAGCTGACCCGTCTTCACACCGAGGCGGAGACCCGCCTCACCACGGCGGAGGAGGGTCTGGCCGAGGCCCGTGCGGAGGGCGAGCGGATCCGTCGCGAGGCGGCGGAGGAGACCGAGCGGCTGCGCGGCGAGGCCGCCGAGCGGCTGCGCGCACTCCAGGAGCAGGCCGAGCAGGAAGCGGACCGGCTGCGTACCGAGGCCGCCTCCGACGCGTCGGTGACGCGCGCGGAGGCGGAGTCCCTCGCCGTACGGCTGCACAGCGACGCGGCCACGGAGGCCGAGCGGCTCAAGACCGAGGCCCAGGAGACCGCCGACCGGGTGCGGGCCGAGGCGACCGCCGCGGCGGAACGCGTGGGTGCGGAGGCGGCGGAGGCGCTGGCCGCCGCGCAGGAGGAGGCGGCCCGCCGTCGCCGGGAGGCGGAGGAGACCCTCGACTCCGCGCGCTCCGAGGCCGACCAGGAGCGCGAGCGGGCGCGTGAGCAGAGCGAGGAGCTCCTCGCGTCGGCCCGCAAGCGGGTCGGGGAGGCGCAGACGGAGGCGCAGCGGCTGGTCGAGGAGGCCGACCGCCGTGCGACCGAGATGGTTTCCACCGCCGAGCAGACCGCCCAGCAGGTCCGGGACTCCGTCGCGGGGCTGCAGGAGCTGGCCGAGCAGGAGATCGCCGGGCTGCGCAGCGCCGCTGAGCACTCGGCGGAGCGCACCAGGACCGAGGCGCAGGATGAGGCGGACCGGGTCCGCGCCGACGCGTACGCGGAACGGGAGCGGGCCGCGGAGGACGCCGGCCGGCTGCGGGCCAGGGCCCAGGAGGAGACGGAAGCCGCACAGACGCTCGCCGAGCGGACCGTCGCCGAGGCGATCGGCGAGGCGGACCGGCTGCGGACGGACACCGCCGAGTACGTGCAGCGGATGCGCACCGAGGCGTCGGACGCCGTCGCCTCCGCCGAGCAGGACGCCTCACGGACCCGCGCCGAGGCGCGCGACGACGCCAACCGCATCCGTTCCGAGGCAGCCGCGCAGGCAGACCTGCTGATCGGCGAGGCCACGAGCGAGAGCGAGCGGCTGCGCACCGAGGCGGCCGCGCTCCGCGCATCGGCCGACGCCGACGCGACGCGGCTGCTCACAGAGGCCGAGCAGATCAAGGTGGACGGCGAGGCCGAGATCGAGCAGATGCGGGCGGCCGTACGCGCCGACCGCGAGCAGGTGCTGGACGAGGCGCGCGAGGCCGCGGACAAGCGGCGTGCCGACGCGGCGGCCCAGGCCGACCAGTTGATCGGCGAGGCGACGAGCGAGGCCGAGCAGATCGCGGCGGAGGCGAACAGCGACGCCGAACGGCTGCGTGCCGAAGCCGCGGAGACGGTGGGCTCCGCCCAGCAGGCGGCCGAGCGCATCCGGGCGGAGGCCGAGCGGCACCGTGCGGAGACCGAGGCGGCGGCCGAGCAGATGCGGGCGGAGGCCCGTGCGGAGGCCGACCGGCTGCTCGACGAGGCGCGCGAGGCGGCCTCCAAGCGCCGCGCGGACGCCGCGGAGCAGGCCGACCAGCTCGTCGCCAAGGCCCAGGAGGAAGCCCTGCGCGCCGCCACCGAGGCCGAGGCACAGGCGGACACGATGGTGGGTGCCGCCCGCAAGGAGGCGGAGCGCCTCGTCACGGAGGCCACGGTCGAGGGCAACTCGCTGGTGGAGAAGGCGCGTACGGATGCCGACGAGCTGCTCGTCGGTGCGCGCCGGGACGCGACGGCCATAAGGGAGCGCGGCGAGGAGCTGCGGGCCCGGGTCGAGAGCGAGGTCGAGGAGCTCCACGAACGGGCGCGCCGGGAGACGGCTGAGCAGATGAAGACCGCCGGCGAGCGGGTCGACAACCTGGTCAAGGCGGCGGAGGAGCAGCAGGCGGAGGCAGCGGCGAAGGCCAAGGAACTGCTGTCCGAGGCCAATTCGGAGGCGAGCAAGGTCAGGATCGCCGCCGTGAAGAAGGCGGAGGGTCTCCTGAAGGAGGCCGAGCAGAAGAAGGCCGAGCTGATCCGCGAGGGGGAGCGCGCGAAGGCGGAGGCCGACCAGGAAGCCGGGCGCACGGTCGACGAGGGCAAGCGGGAGCTCGATGTGCTGGTGCGCAGGCGCGAGGACATCCAGGCGGAGATTTCCCGTGTCCAGGACGTACTCGAGGCGTTGGAGTCATTCGAGGCACCGTCCGGAGGGAAGAACGCCGGCAATAACGGCTCCACCGGGGGCGTCAAGGCCGGGGCGACAGCAGGTGTTACACGTTCGAGTGGCAAGTCCTCCGACGGCTAGCCACTCAAAAGGCTGGACATTCTCCAGATCAAACGGGCATCCGCTCGATGACACGCCGCTTCGGCCCCTAGGATTCCCTCTAACACCTCACCGGTCTCATTGACAGGAACCCCATGAGCGACACTTCCTCCCCCTTCGGCTTCGAGCTCGTGCGGCGTGGTTACGACCGCGGTCAGGTGGATGACCGCATTACCAAGCTCGTCGCCGACCGTGATAGTGCTCTGGCCCGAATCACTGCTCTGGAAAAGCGCATCGAGGAGCTCCACCTCGAGACGCAGAACGCCCAGGCCCAGGTCAACGACGCGGAGCCGTCGTACGCCGGTCTGGGTGCGCGTGTCGAGAAGATCCTCCGTCTCGCCGAGGAGGAGGCCAAGGACCTGCGCGAGGAGGCCCGTCGCGCGGCCGAGCAGCACCGTGAGCTCGCCGAGTCCGCCGCCCAGCAGGTCCGCAACGACGCCGAGTCGTTCGCCGCCGAGCGCAAGGCCAAGGCCGAGGACGAGGGCGTCCGTATCGTCGAGAAGGCCAAGGGCGACGCCCAGACGCTGCGCAGCGAGGCGCAGAAGGACGCGCAGTCCAAGCGCGAGGAGGCGGACGCCCTCTTCGAGGAGACCCGCGCCAAGGCCGCCCAGGCCGCCGCGGACTTCGAGACCAACCTGGCCAAGCGCCGCGAGCAGTCGGAGCGGGACCTGGCTTCCCGTCAGGCGAAGGCGGAGAAGCGCCTGGCGGAGATCGAGCACCGCGCCGAGCAGCTGCGCCTCGAGGCCGAGAAGCTGCGTACGGACGCGGAGCGCCGTGCCCGTCAGACGGTGGAGACCGCGCAGCGCCAGGCGGAGGACATCGTCGCCGACGCGAACGCGAAGGCCGACCGCATCCGCAGCGAATCGGAGCGCGAGCTGGCGGCGCTCACCAACCGCCGCGACTCGATCAATGCCCAGCTGACCAACGTCCGCGAGATGCTGGCGACGCTGACCGGTGCCGCCGTGGCCGCGGCGGGCACGCCCGCCGACGACGAGCCGATCTCCCGCGGAGTCCCGGCCCAGCAGTCCCGCTGACGCCTCCTCGGACAGCAGTCCACAGGTGCCCGGTGCCGTTCAGGCGCCGGGCACCGGTGCGTTGTCACCCTGCCGGCGCCCGGGTGCCGGCCCGATGCGGAACCGACACCTTTCCTTCGGCCAACCCGGTGGCGGACGCCTCCGGCCGCCCGTAGCGTGAACGCATGATCGAGCTCGAGGGTCTCACCAAACACTTCGGCAGCAAGGTCGCCGTCGACCATCTCTCCTTCAAGGTCCGCCCTGGTGTGGTGACCGGTTTCCTCGGCCCCAACGGGGCGGGCAAGTCGACGACGATGCGGATGATGCTCGATCTCGACAACCCCACCAGTGGCACGGTCAGAATCGACGGCAGGCACTACCGCGACCTGGACGAGCCGCTGAAGTACATCGGCGCGCTGCTGGACGCCAAGGCGATGCACGGGGGCCGCAGCGCGTACAACAACCTGCTCTGCCTCGCCCAGGCGAACCGCATCCCGGAGCGCCGCGTCGCCGAAGTCCTCGACGTGGTGGGGCTGACGGCGGTGGCGAGGAAGAAGTCCAAGGGTTTCTCGATGGGCATGGGTCAGCGACTGGGAATCGCATCGGCGCTGCTCGGTGATCCGGAGATCCTTATGTTCGACGAACCCGTCAATGGTCTGGACCCCGAGGGAATTCACTGGATCCGCAATCTGATGAAGTCCCTCGCCCAACAGGGCAGAACGATCTTCGTCTCCTCGCATCTGATGAGCGAAATGGCTCTGACCGCCGATCACCTGATCGTGATCGGCCAGGGGAAGCTGCTGGCCGACACCTCGATGGCCGATTTCATCCAGCAGAACTCCCGCAGTTACGTGCGGCTGCGTTCGCCCCAGCGGGAAGAGCTGCGTGACGTGCTGCACGGGGCGGGCATGACGGCCGTGGAGAGCGGCAACGGCACTCTGGAGGTCGACGGCGCGACCACGGAGCAGCTCGGCGAGCTGGCCGCGGAGCACCGGATCGTGCTGCACGAGCTCAGCTCCCAACGCGCCTCGCTCGAGGAGGCGTTCATGCAGATGACCGCGGGCGCCGTGGAGTACCACGCGCACTCCACGGACCAAGCCGCGCCGCCTTTGGACCAACCGTCCGGCGCCGGCGCCCCGCCGTCCGGCGTGGGCGCCCCGCAGTCCGGCCACGACGCCCCGCAGTGGGCCCCGCGCGACAAGGGAGCCTGACCGATGGCATCCGTACCCGCCGTCCTCCGGTCCGAGTGGACCAAGATCCGTACGGTCTCCTCGACGCGCTGGACCCTGATCAGCGCGCTCGCCGTGACGGTCGCGATGAGCGCCGGGCTGTGCGCGCTGATGAACGCGACGTTCGGCGATCTGCCCGACGCCGAGCGGCTGACCTTCGACCCGACGCTCATCAGCTTCTCCGGGATGGTGCTCGGGCAGCTGGCGATGGTGGTCTTCGGTGTGCTCGTCGTCGGCACCGAGTACAGCTCCGGCATGATCCGCACCTCCCTCGCCGCGGTGCCGCAGCGCGCGACCTTCCTCTTCAGCAAGATCGCGGTGGCGGGGCTGCTGGCGCTGCTGGTCGGGATGGCGACCAGCTTCCTCACCTTCTTCCTCGGCCAGGCGCTGCTCGGCGAGCACGGCACGACGATCGGCGAGGAGAACGTCCTGCGGGCCGTGGTCGGCGGCGGGCTCTACATGGGCCTCATCGGGATCTTCTCGATGGGCGTGGCCGCGATGCTGCGCAGTTCGATGCTGTCGCTCGGCATCCTGATGCCGTTCTTCTTCCTGGTCTCACAGATCCTCTCCGCGGTTCCGGGCGCGAAGGACGTCGCGCGCTACTTCCCGGACCAGGCCGGCGCGAAGATCATGCAGGTCGTTCCCAACGCCATGAACAGCGGCGAGTCCCCGTACGGGCCGTGGGGCGGTCTCGGCATCATGCTGCTGTGGGTGGTCGCGGCGCTCCTGGGCGGCTATCTGGTGCTGAAGAAGCGCGACGCCTGATTTCGGTCCCCGGTTGTCACCGCTTGGCCGGAACCATAAGGGCCCGGTTATCCTCCTAGCACTTACGGGGGCGTACGGCTGCACTGCCTGTGCCCCGACGACCCGAAAGTCGATGGGGCTGGAGAATGATCGAGGCAGTCGGCCTGACGAAGCGCTACGGCGCCAAGACGGCCGTGTACAACCTTTCCTTCCAGGTGCGGCCCGGAGCCGTCACCGGTTTCCTCGGCCCCAACGGCGCCGGCAAGTCCACCACCATGCGCATGATCCTCGGCCTGGACCGGCCGACGGCCGGCCAGGTCACGATCGGCGGGCGCCCGTTCCGGCAGCTGCCGAACGCGCCCCGCCAGGTCGGCGCGCTGCTGGACGCCAAGGCGGTGCACGGCGGCCGGACCGCCCGCAACCACCTGCTGTCCCTGGCGCAGCTCTCCGGCATCCCGGCCCGGCGGGTCGACGAGGTCCTCGGCGTCGTGGGTCTGCAGGACGTGGCGAGGAAGCGCTCGAAGGGCTTCTCGCTCGGTATGGGCCAGCGGCTCGGCATCGCCGCGGCGCTGCTCGGCGACCCTCAGGTGCTGCTCTTCGACGAGCCGGTCAACGGCCTCGACCCCGAGGGCATCCTCTGGGTCCGCAACCTGATGAAGCAGCTGGCTTCCGAGGGCCGCACGGTCTTCGTGTCCTCGCACCTGATGAGCGAGATGGCGCTCACCGCCGACCACCTGATCGTGATCGGCCGGGGCCAGCTCATGGCGGACATGAGCGTCAAGGACTTCATCTCGCACAACTCGGCCGACTTCGCACGGGTCCGCACTCCGCAGACCGAGCCCGAGCAGCGCGAGAAGCTCGTGTCCGCGCTGGCGGAGGCGGGCGGGCAGGTCCTGTCCGAGCCGGACGGGGCGCTGCGTGTGACCGGGCTGCCGCTGCCGCGCATCAGCGACGTCGCGCACGAGGCGGACGTGCGGCTGTGGGAGCTGTCGCCGCATCAGGCATCGCTGGAGGAGGCGTACATGCGCCTGACGCAGGGCGCCGTGGACTACCGCTCGACGGTGGACCAGAAGTCGGGTCTGATGCAGCAGCCGCCGATGGGGTACGTCCCGCCGCAGCCGCACATCCCCGAGGTGCCGCAGCAGGGCTTCTACGCCCCGCCGCCGCCCCAGCCGGGCCAGAACCCCTACGCGGCCCAGGCGCCCGGCACGCCCGCCCACCAGCCGGCCCCTGCCCCCGCCCCCGCAGCTCCCCCGGCCGCTGCCCCCGCCGACCTGACCAAGCCCGAGGACGCCCGATGAGCACCCCCTACCAGCACCCCGGCGCGCCGGCCGGCTCGTACGCCTCCCCGATCCCGGTGCGCGGCGCGCACCTCGGAGACGCGCTCGCCTCCGAGTGGACGAAGATCCGGTCCGTGCGCTCCACGATGTGGACGCTCGGCGTCATGATCGCGCTGATGGTCGGCGTCGGTCTGGGCCTGGCCGCGCTCACGGCGGCGGCCGACGTGGACATGGGCGAGGAGACGGCCCTGTCCGGTGGCTTCACCGGGACGATGCTCGGCTCGATCTGTGTGCTGACCCTGGGGGTCCTCACGATCACGTCCGAGTACGGCACGGGCATGATCCGTACGACGCTGACGGCCTGCCCCAGCCGCGGCCGGGTGCTCGCCGCCAAGTCGATCGTCTTCTTCCTCGTCGTCTTCGCCGTCACCACCCTGACGGCGGCCGTGGTCGCGGCAGTCCAGACCGCGATGATCGACGCGGCGGAGGCGACCGGCGGGGAGTGGTTCCGCGCGACGGTCGGCGTGGGCCTGTTCGTGGCGACGCTCGGACTGCTGTCCCTGGCCGTGGGGACGCTGATCCGTCACTCGGCCGGCGCGATCACTCTCATGGTCGGGCTCATGCTGTTCCCGCTCGTGGCGGCCATGTTCATGTTCTCGGAGTCGCTCGAGGACCTGCGGATGTTCCTTCTGGAGTACGGGATCCCGAGCCTGCTCCTGGCGTTCTACGGCACGACCGGGCTGACCGACACGGGCCCGTCGGGCTGGGAGCCGCTGTGGATCCTGCTCGGCATCACCGCCGCCGCGATGGGAGGCGCCTTCGCCTCCCTCTCCACCCGCGACGTCTGAGGCTGCTCTCAGTACCTGGGCGCGTTCCTGGACCGCTGCACCTTCGAGGTGCGGCGGTCCTTCGCGTTCCAGCACGCCTTGTGCCAGTGGCGCCGGTCCTCGACGCCGCCGTGCTCGGGCCAGGCCACGACGTGCGGCATGCCGGAGGGGATCTCCTGGTCGCAGCCGGGACAGCGGTACCTCTTGCCGGCGGCACTTGCACCGGCCACATGGCGCACCGACCACTCTTCGCCCTGCCAGGACTCGCTGCGTCCGAAGCCGCCGTACCGGTCGGCGGGGTCGCCTGCTCGCTCGGTCGGCTTCTCGCCGCCACGGGGGCGGTTGCGGCGCGGAGACACGTGACACCTCAGGGGGCGAGTGCGGACAGTTCCCTTCCAGCGTAAGGGCCGCGAGTCGGGGCACTCGTCCCTACTGGGCCCCGAACCAGGTCACGCATCAGGGCCAGTTACCGGACAATCGCAACAACTTCGCGCTCGGCCGTGCCTTTGGCACGTGTCAGGCGTTGTTGCCGGTAGGGGGAGTGACGCGTCGGCCGCAAGGAGGCAGAAGGCGATGCGCGTTGGAACTTTCGTACTGGCAGCCCAGTTCCCTGGCCAGGGGCCGGGGGAGGCACTGCACCGCGCGGTGCGCTCCGCCGAAGTCGCGGAGGCGTCGGGCCTCGACGCCGTCTGGCTGGCCGAGCACCACTTCGTGCCGTACGGGGTGTGCCCGTCCGCGGTGACGCTCGCGGCGCTGCTGCTGGGCCGCACCCGCCGGATCCGCGTCGGCACGGCGGTGAGCGTCCTGCCGAGCGCGCATCCCGTGGCGCTGGGCGAGCAGGCCGCGCTGCTGCATCTCACGTCCGGCGGGCGGTTCACCCTCGGCGTGGGCCGCGGCGGGCCCTGGGTGGACCTGGAGGTGTTCGGCGCGGGACTCGCCGCGTACGAACAGGGCTTCCCCGAATCCCTTGACCTCCTGCTGCGTTGGCTGCGCGAGCCCCGGGTCGGCGCGGACGGCGAGCGGTTCTCCTTCCGCGAGGTGCCGGTCGTCCCACGGCCCGACGAGCTGCTCGACGGGCCGCCGGGAGGCCCGGAGGTCGTCGTCGCGTGCACGTCCCCGAAGAGCGTCCGTCTCGCGGCGGAGCGCGGGCTGCCGATGCTGCTGGGAATGCACTGCGGCGACGACGAGAAGGCCGACATGGTCGCCCTGTGGCGTACGCACGCGATCGCCGCGGGTCACTGTCCCGACCGCGTCGCCGGCGCCGGACACGTGTCCGCCGGCGTCGCCCAGATCGCCGACCGCTCCGACGAGGCCACGGAGACCCTCGTGAAGGCGATGCCGGGCTGGCTCAAGCAGGGGCTGGACGCCCATGTGACGGTCGACGGGCGGCACCGCGCCATGCGCGACCCCGTCGCGTACACGGAGCTGCTCTGCTCCCTGCACCCGGTGGGGCCGCCGCAACTGGCCGCGGACAGGCTGGCGGCGACCGCCGAGCGCACCGGCATCACGCGTTTCGCGCTGCTCGCGGAGGGCTCGGGCGATCTGGCCGCCACCGAGGAGAACGTACGGCGGCTGGGCACCGAAGTGCTGCCGCTGCTCGGCTGAATCCATGATCCCTGCAGATGCCGCCGCTCCGACATCAGTTGCACCTCCCACGATGCGGAGCGGCAGCAGAAGGCTTCAGCAGTCGCGCAGTTCGGGCGACTGATTGAGCAACTGGCCCCGGATCGAGGTGAAGCGGGCGAGCCGCTCGTCGACCGAGGAGTCCAGCGGGAACACCGCGACGCGGTGGCAGTTCTGGAATGCCAGACGCACTCCGAAGTGCCGCTGAAGCGCCCCGCGAATCGCGTCACTCGCGAGCGCGCGCAGCAGCTGACCACGTGCCTGCTCGTCCGGCGGAGGCGTCTGGTTGTCGGCGAAGTCGCCGCCGTCCACCTTCAGCTGAGCCACCAGAGAGCTGATCATCTCCCATGCGTAGGGCAGGGAGGTCCGGACGCAGTCGACGAAAGCTGCTTCGTCGACCTCGCCTCGCTCGGCCTGTTCCAACAGCGCCGGTGAGACGTCGAGCGACATGGGTTCTCCTCTCGCGGCCCCGCAAAAGGGGGCCTTACGGGCAGGGAAGGAGGAAGGGGACCGAACGACGGCGTACCAGTGCTGTACGGCGACGCAGAGTGCACGGCCGACAACCTCCTGCTTCCACGGTAAGTGCGTCGACTTGAGCGCACCAGGAGATTGGGAGCACAACCGGCCAAATAACGAAGGGCGCTTCCGGGGCGAATCGCGCAGCGCGGCGTCCGTCGAGTAGCGTTGCCGACCATGCGTCTCGTCATCGCCCGCTGCTCCGTGGACTACGCCGGCCGGCTCACCGCCCACCTGCCCTCCGCCCCCCGTTTGATCCTGGTCAAGGCGGACGGCAGCGTGTCGATCCACGCCGACGACAGGGCGTACAAACCGCTGAACTGGATGTCCCCTCCCTGCACGTTGAAGGAAGGCCACGACAGCGTCTGGACCGTCGTGAACAAAGCGGGCGAGAAACTGATCATTACGATGGAGGAAATCCTCCACGACTCGTCCCACGAGCTCGGCGTGGACCCCGGCCTCATCAAGGACGGCGTGGAAGCGCACCTCCAGGAGCTGCTCGCCGACCGGATCGAGACACTTGGCGAGGGATACAGCCTGATCCGCCGCGAGTACCCCACGGCCATCGGCCCGGTGGACATCCTCTGCCGGGACGCCGACGGCTCGACGGTGGCGGTGGAGATCAAGCGCCGCGGCGAGATCGACGGCGTGGAGCAGCTCACCCGCTACCTGGACCTCCTCAACCGCGACCCGCACCTGGCCCCGGTGAAGGGCGTCTTCGCGGCCCAGGAGATCAAGCCCCAGGCCCGCGTCCTCGCGACGGACCGCGGCATCGGCTGCGTGGTCCTCGACTACGACGCGATGCGCGGCATCGAGGACGACAAACTCCGCCTGTTCTGACCCGACGCGCCCCCTCCCGGGCCGCGCCCCGCCCACGGGGCCATGACACCCCGCTCGGACCAGGCACGTCCCCGCGCAACGCGAGCTACCGCGTGGGGCCGCCGTCGGCCCGGCCCCAGCACGTGCTGTGGGACGCCAGGGCGACGTGCCGCCCACCGGCTCCGGGGGGGGGCGGCGGCCCCACCGCCGGAGCCCGTCCCGATGCGCTCACAGCACCGCCGCCCCCGCACAGCGAAAACCGAGTCGGGGCCGGGATACGCGACGCGAAACTACCGCGTGAGGCCGTCCGCCGCCCCGGCCCCAGCACGTACCGCGGGACACGACGCCGCAGCCCCGCCCAGCGGCGGCCACCCGGGACGCGGACGCGCGGCGCGAAGCGGCCGCGTGAGGCCGCCCGCCGCCCCGGCCCCAGCACGTGCTGTGGCTCCGCTAGAACGACGTGCCGCCCACCGGCCCCGGGCAGGACGGCCCGCACTGCCGGAAAGCCCGTCCCGATGCGCTCACAGCACCGCCACCCCCGCAGAGCGAACACCCAGTCGGGGCCGGGATGCGCGACGCGGAGCTACCGCGTGAGGCCGTCCGCCGACCCGGCCCCAGCAC